>URJN01000054.1 GCA_900548125.1 uncultured Eubacteriales bacterium | reverse complement strand
GCTGCAACGGCCTGAGTGCCCGGGTAGTGTCTGTGCAGGCAGATGCCAGGGAGCGTCCAGGCCGCACCCTGGGGGAATTTCAGTGTATTATCTCCAACCCGCCCTACATTCCCAGAGGGGATATTGCCGGGCTGGATGCATCCGTCCGGGACTATGAGCCGCATCTGGCGCTCTGGGGCGGCGACGACGGACTGGATTTTTACCGCAGAATCAGCAGGGAAGCCCCCGAACACCTGAATGACGGCGGATGGCTCGTTTTTGAAATCGGCTGGCTGCAAAAGGACGCCGTGTGTGCGCTTTTGAGGGAAAACATCGGTGAGCCGTTTGCCGAGCGCGATTACGGCGGAAACTGGCGCGCAGTCGGCGCGAAAAAGGAGTAAGCATGCTGAAAAAACTGGATTGGGTGCATCCGCGCATGGAAGAGCTGGGCATGCTGCTTTCCGATCCGGCTGTTGCGCAGGATCAGGAAAAGTGGCGTGCGCTCATGCGGGAACACAGCCAGCTTGAGCCGCTGGATCAGGCGGTTTCGCGCTATGCCGCGCTTGAGGAGGAAAAAAAGCAGGCGCAGATGCTGCTGGATGAACCGGATATGGAGCAGATGGCGCGTGAGGAACTGAATCAGGTTGAACGTCAGCTTGAGCAGACCGAACGCGAGATTCAGCTGCTGCTTTTGCCCAAAGACCCCAATGAGGGGCGCAACGTCGTCATGGAGATTCGCGGCGGCGCGGGCGGCGAGGAGGCGGCTCTTTTCGGCGCGATGCTCATGCGGATGTATATGCGCTATGCCGAGCGGCACGGTTACAAGACCGAAATGCTCGAAGCGAACATGACCGAGCTGGGCGGCGTCAAGGAAGCCGTGTTCGTGATATCGGGCGAGGGCGCGTTCAGCAGGCTGAAATATGAAAGCGGCGTGCATCGCGTGCAGCGCATCCCTGTGACGGAGAGCAACGGCAAACGCCAGACCTCGACGGCGACGGTTGCCGTATTGCCCGAAGCGGAGGATGTGGATATCCGGATCGATCCGGATGACTTGCGCATCGACGTCTATCGCGCCTCCGGACACGGCGGGCAGTATATCAACAAGACGGACAGCGCGGTTCGCATCACGCACATGCCGTCCGGCATCGTTGTGACCTGTCAGGACGAAAAGAGCCAGCTGAAAAACAAGGAAAAGGCGATGCGCGTCCTGCGTTCGAGGCTGTACGAAAAATTGCAGGAAGAAAAGGACGCGGCGTATGCCGGCGAGCGGCGCGCTCAGGTCGGCACGGGCGACCGAAGCGAACGCATCCGCACCTATAATTTCAATGAGGGGCGCGTCACCGATCACCGCATCGGCAAGACGATTTACACCATCGACGCATTCGTTGACGGCGATATGGACGATATCATTGAACCGCTCATCTATGCCGACCAGCAGGAGCAGCTCCGTGCGCTGGGGCAGGGCGATGCACAAAGAGGATAAGACCATGAAAACACAGCTTCTTAAAGTCAGTGAAGAATCAATTGCGCTGGGAGGCAGGCTCATCCGCGAGGGCGAGCTGGTCGGCTTCCCGACGGAAACGGTCTACGGTCTGGGCGCGAACGCGCTGGACGCGGACGCCGTGACCCGAATTTTTGAGGCGAAGGGACGCCCGCAGGATAATCCGCTCATCACGCATGTTTCCTGCGTGGAGGAGATTCCTGCGCTTGTGCGCGCCATTCCGGACGCGGCACGCAAACTGATGGATGCGTTCTGGCCCGGACCCATGACGCTCATCCTGCCCAAGGCGGACTGCATTCCCCGTGCCGTCAGCGCGGGGCTGGATACCGTGGGAATCCGCCTGCCGTCCGATGCGAATGCGCGGGCGCTCATTGCCGCGGCGGGAAGACCCATCGCCGCGCCGAGCGCGAACCGCAGCGGCAGACCCAGCCCCACGACCGCGCAGCATGTGCTGGAGGATATGGACGGGCGCATCCCGCTGATTCTGGACGGCGGACCGTGTCAGGTCGGCGTGGAATCCAGCGTCATTGACGCGACGGGCGAGGTGCCGGTCATCCTGCGTCCGGGCGGAATCACGCCGGAGATGGTCGAGCGGGTGCTGGGGCATGTGCGCGTGGACGAGCATGTCATGAGCCCGCTCAAGGAAGGCGATATAGCGCGTTCGCCGGGCATGAAATATAAGCACTATGCGCCGAAGGCAAAGACAGTCATTTTCAGCGGCGCACCGGAAAATGTCGTCGCGGCAATCTGTGCGCGGTATGACGAGCAGACGGCGAAAGGCGAGCGCGTTGCCATCCTCGGCTTGGACGAACACAACTACGGCGGACGCGCGTTCATCAGCTTGGGCAGCGAAAAGCGTCCGCAGGAAGCGGCGGCGCGTCTGTTTGCCGCCCTGCGCGAGCTGGATGAGCGCGGGGACACGGTCGCCCTGTGCGAAGCGGTGGATACGTCGGGCATCGGTCTGGCGGTCATGAACCGCATGGGACGCGCGGCGGCGTTTGACATTGAAACGGTATGATTTGCAGGAGCTTTGAACCCATCTATACGCCGCAGGCGCGGATCCTCATCGTCGGCTCGATGCCCAGCGTCAAGTCGCTGGAACAGGCGCAGTATTATGCGCACCCGAGGAACGCGTTTTGGCGAATCCTGTTTGATATCTTCAGCGAGCCCCCGACGCTTGATTATGAGCGAAAAAAAGCACTCATACGCGGGCATGGGCTGGCGCTGTGGGATGCGGCGGCGATATGCGAACGAGAGGGCAGTCTGGACAGCGACATGCACGACGTGGTTTATAACGATTTTTCGACGCTGTACGAGGTCTGCACGGAGATCAGGACGGTGCTGTGCAATGGCGCAACGGCTCATTCGCTCTTTTTGAAATCCGGTTATGCGGGGGAAAGGAGGGTCGTCCGCATGCCCAGCACAAGCCCGGCATATACCCTGCCTTATGAAAAGAAACTGGCACTGTGGAAGAAAGAACTGGAAACAAACTGACCAAGGGAGGTACAGAAATATGAATATGGTGGATATCATTATCAAGAAAAAAGAGGGCGGCGAGCTTACCGAGGAGGAAATTCGCTATTTCGCGCAGGGCGCGGCAGACGGCTCGATTCCGGATTATCAGCTTTCCGCGCTGATGATGGCGATCTGCTTCCAGGGCATGAACGCGAAGGAAACGACCTGCCTGACGATGGAAATGATGAAGTCGGGCGGTGTGGTCGATCTGTCCGCGATTGACGGCGTCTGCGTGGATAAGCATTCCACGGGCGGCGTCGGCGACACGACGACGCTGGTGCTGGCTCCGCTGGCGGCGGCTTGCGGCGCGAAGGTGGCGAAGATTTCCGGTCGTGGCTTGGGTCATACCGGCGGAACGCTCGACAAGCTGGAGAGCATTCCCGGCTGTTCGGTCGAGGAGACGGAGGAGCAGTTCGTCAAGCAGGTTCAGGACATCGGCTGCGCCGTCATCGGTCAGACGCATGACCTCTGCCCGACGGACAAGACGCTGTATGCGCTGCGCGACGTAACGGGCACGGTTTGCTGCGTGCCGCTCATCGCGTCGAGCATCGTATCCAAAAAGCTCGCCAGCGGCGCGGGCGCTATCGTGCTGGACGTCAAGACGGGAAGCGGCGCACTGATGCAGACGCTGGATGAGGCGATTACGCTGGCGAAGGCGATGGTGGATATCGGCACGCAGGCGGGCAAGCCCATTCTGGCATTGGTTACCGGCATGGAGCAGCCGCTGGGCACGCATGTCGGCAACGCGCTGGAGGTCAAGGAAGCCATTGATGTGCTTTCCGGACGTGTGAGCGGCGATTTGCTGACCGTGTCGCTGGAACTGGGCAGCCGCATGCTCGTTGCGGCGGGCATCGCAAAGGACGTGGAGGACGGCAAAGCCCGCATGCGCGATGCGCTGGAAAGCGGCGCGGGTCTGGCGAAGCTGAAGGCGATGATTGCGGCGCAGGGCGGCGACGCGCGCGTTTGCGACGACGTGAATCTTCTGCCGCAGGCGAAGTATCACGTTGAGGTTCCCGCACCGACGGACGGCTATGTCGCGGATATGGATACGACGAAAATCGGCTACTGCGCGCAGGATCTCGGCGCGGGCAGAAAGAAAAAGACCGATGCCATCGATCCGGCGGTGGGTCTGGTGATGGATGTCCGTCTGGGCGATTTTGTAAAGAAGGGACAGTCGCTGGCGACGCTGCACATCAACAACATGGCGCTTGCCGAGCAGGCGATTGCGCGGATGCAGGAGGTTGTTAAGCTGACTGCGGAGAAACAGCCGGTTCCGCCGCTGGTTTATGCGTCCGTTTCGCCTGAGGGAATCACGAGAGCGGAGTGACGGGGGACGTTTGGGGCTTTGCCCCAAGCCCCACAAGGGAACTCAGTTCCCTTGACCTTCTCCTTCGCTTCGCGCCGGTTAAATCGGTTTGGCGTTCAATTATTTGAAGAAAAGGGTGCATGAAACGAGGTTCCCAGCCCGAAATGCAGGCAAAAAGCTATTCTCCTCCCCCGAAAAGGGGGGAGAA
This sequence comes from uncultured Eubacteriales bacterium, assembly GCA_900548125.1. Lineage (GTDB taxonomy): Bacteria > Bacillota > Clostridia > Christensenellales > Aristaeellaceae > Ventricola. The sequence goes on along the minus strand of URJN01000054.1, from coordinate 5,844 downwards.
TAGCCCTTTCTGCAAATGAAAGAATAGCTGAATGTCTTGGTTTTGCTATTCAAACCCAGTTTGCTCATGTCAACAAGCTGTGCAGGGAACAGGGTTTCCTGCCGGGAGCTTGAGGGCGTAGCCCTCAATGCAGCCAAAATGCAGCCAATAGGAGAAAGTGATGGAAGAAAAAACAACGAAAGAGAGCGCGAGAAAAAAGGCAGAGCTGCTGCTGCATCATCTGAAGCCGGCGGCGTCCGCTTTTGCGCTGGGTATCGGCGCGTCTTTGGCGGCAACGCTTTTGCGGACGCTGTTTACGCAGATTATCCGCTTTACCGTTGACCACGCGCTCATGGGGGACAGAGCCGGTCTGCCCGGCTTTTTGATGGATACGACCGCGGGGCAGCTGCTCGTCTGGTGTGCGGCTGCCGCCGCCGTGGTCGCGCTGCTGGAATTTGCCGCCGGATTTGTGCAGGATTCCAACCTGCCAAAAGGCTCCGAGCGATTTGTCAAATCCCTGCGCGATGCGCTGTATGGGCACATCCAGAGGCTGCCGTACAGCTGGCATGTGCAGAATGCGACAGGCGATATCATTCAGCGATGCACCTCCGACGTGGAGGTTGTGCGCACGTTTATCGCCGAGCAGATGGTTGAATTGCTCAGCACGACGTTCCTGATTCTCGTGTACATGGTTGCCATGTTCACGATGAATGTGAAGATATCCCTGTTTGCGTTTGCGTTCATTCCGGTCATCGTCGGGTATTCGCTGGTGTTTTATACCCGAATCTCGAAGGGATACGCGAAGGCGGACGAAGCGGAGGGCGTGCTTTCCAGCACGGTTCAGGAGAACATCACCGGCGTGCGCGTCGTCCGCGCATTCGGACGTGAGCGCGACGAGCTGAAAAAGTTCCGCGAAAAGAACAATACCTATACCAATATCTGGATGCGCCTGTGCGATATGCTGACGGTGTTCTGGACGCTGGGCGATATCATGAGCATGATTCAGGTGTTCGGCGTCATTGCGATGGGTGTGCATATGTGCGTTTCGGGCGAAATCACGCTGGGTACCTATCTGGCTTTTGTCAGCTACACGCGCCAGCTCACATGGCCCGTCCGCGCACTGGGACGCACGCTGTCGGAGATGAGCAAAGCGGGCGTTTCCATCGACCGCCTGCTCTATATCCTCAAGGCGGAGCAGGAACAAAGCCCGAATGAGCCGGCGGCGGCGAACCTGTCGGGCGACATCTGCTTTGACCATGTGAGTTTCGCTTATGAGCAGAAGGCGGTTCTGCGTGATGTGAGCTTCACCGTCAAAGGCGGAAGCACGTTGGGCATTCTGGGCGAAACCGGAAGCGGCAAAAGCACCATCGCGCTGCTGCTGGCGCGGCTGTATGACCCGAAGGAAGGCAAAATCACCATCGGCGGCGTCGATCTGCGCGAGATGAACCAGACCGAGCTTCGCCGCGGCGTGGGCGTGGTTTTGCAGGAGCCGTTCCTATTTTCAAGAACGGTCGCGCAGAATATCGCCATCACCAAAGACGGCGTCAGTCAGGCGGAAATCGAGCAGGCGGCGAAGGAAGCCTGTCTGCATGATTCGGTTTCCGGCTTTCAGGACGGCTATGATACGGTTGTCGGCGAGCGCGGCGTGACCCTCTCCGGCGGACAGAAGCAGCGCACGGCAATCGCCAGAACGCTGCTGGAGCATGCGCCCATCATGGTCTTTGACGACGCGCTGTCCGCGGTGGACGCCAAGACGGATGAAGCCATCCGAGGGCGTCTGCGCGAAGCGGCGGGCGGCTCGACGCTCATCCTGATTGCGCACCGCGTGGCGACGCTGATGCAGGCGGATCAGATTATCGTTCTGCGCGACGGACAGATTATCGAGCGCGGCACACCGGAAGAACTGCTTCAGGCGGGCGGCGTATTTGCGCATACCGCGGCGATGCAGTCTGCACAGGGAGAGGAGGAAGCCTGATGAGCCAAAGAAAAGAGGATAAACAGACGGCTTTCTCCGTCAAACCGTGGAAACGGCTTTGGCGATGCGTTCGCCAGCATCGGGTGCGCTTTGCGGTTGCCATCATCAGCAACCTGCTGATGGCGGCGGCGGATTTTTACATTCCGCTGCTGCAAAGTGAGGTCGTCGATGCCTTTATCACGAAGGGGACGACCGCGGGGTTCGGCGGCTATGCGCTGCGCTACGGCACCGTCATGGCACTTGAAATCATGGCACTGTTCATCTATTTCAAGGCGTGCATGGGGCTGGAAATGTACAGCGGGCGCGACATGAAGGACGCCTGCTTCGTCAACCTGCAAAAGCTCAGTCTTGACTATTACAACGTGACAAGCGCGGGGCATACGCTCTCGCGCGTCATGACGGATACAGACCGAATCGCGTCCTGCATCGCGTGGATTTTTCCGGATATCCTCTGGGGATTCGCGTATATCCTCGGCGTGTTCGGCGTGATGCTCAGGCTGTCCGCGCCGCTGGCGATGACCATCATCATCGTCGCTCCGATCGTCGTCGCGCTGACGGTTTATTTCCAGCGGCGGCTCATCGTGCTCAACCGCGATGTCCGCGCCCAGCATTCCAAAATCACCAGCAGCTACAACGAGGGCATCATGGGCGCAAAGACCAGCAAAACCCTCGCGCTGGAAGGACGCCTGACCGGTGAGTTTGAGCAGACGACGGCGCGTGCGGCGAAAGCCGGCATCCTGCACGGGCGCATGCGTGCCATCTATGTTCCGCTCATCGTGCTTTGCGGAACGCTGGCGGCAAGCGCGACGCTGCTGCGCGGCGGCAGAATGGCACTAAACGGCACGCTGAGTCTGGGCGTGCTGAGCGCGTTCATGACCTATGCACTGAGCCTTTTCCAGACCTTCCGCCAGCAGGCGGCACGTATTTCGCAGTTTATCTCCCTACAGGCGAACGTGGAGCGCGTCGTCGGACTGATTGACGCGCAGCCGACCGTTCAGGATAGTCCGGAGGTCGAGGCGAAATACGGCGACTGCTTCGAGCCGAAGAAGGAAAACTGGGAGGAGATGCGCGGCGAAGTCGATTTCGACGACGTATCTTTCACCTATCCGGACGGCGGCGAGGAGGTGCTGACGCATTTTTCGCTGCATGTTCCCGCGGGAAGCACGGTCGCCATTGTCGGCGAAACGGGCGCGGGCAAAAGCACGCTGGTCAATCTCGTTTGCCGATTCTTTGAGCCGACGGGCGGGCGCGTGCTGATTGACGGCAGGGATGTGCGCGAGCGCAGTCAGCTCTGGCTGCACAGCCACATCGGTTACGTTCTGCAATCGCCGCATCTGTTCTCCGGAACGATTCGTGAGAATATCCGTTACGGCAGACCCGAGGCGACCGACGAAGAGGTTTACGAAGCGGCGAAAGCCGTCAGCGCGGATCGCGTCGCGGCGAAGCTCGAACAGGGCTATGACACCGATGTCGGCGAATGCGGCGACAGGCTCTCCACGGGAGAAAAGCAGCTCATCTCTTTTGCGCGTGCGGTTATCGCCAAGCCGAAGATTTTTGTGCTGGATGAAGCGACCAGCTCTGTCGATACCGAAACGGAAATGCTGATTCAGAAAGCGACGCATACGCTGATGCAGGGCACGACGTCCTTCGTCATCGCGCACAGGCTTTCCACCATCCGTCAGGCGGATGTGATTCTTGTCATCGACCACGGCAAGATCGTCGAGCAGGGAACGCATGAAAGCCTGCTGAAGGCAAACGGCGTTTACGCTTCGCTGTATCATACGCAGCTGAGCAGGCAGGAAAAGCAATAAGCGTGTATTTTACACATTTCAACCTTGACTTTTCTCCCGGCGTGGTTTATACTGTCCTCACTTGAGATGAGAAAGAAGAGTAACCCCACCGCAAGACCTCAAGAGAGATGCGCCGCTGGCTGAAAGCGCGTCGGTTGAGCGCGGGGCGAAGACCACCTTTTGATTAAGCCGCGCGGCGCGCGATACAGCGTCAAAGAGAACCAATCAGGGTGGAACCACGGGCTAGATTTTTATCGCTCGTCCCTCAGCAAAACGCGAGGGACGGGCGTTTTTTGATTCGTCCCAAATATGCAGAAAGAGGAGAAGATCATCATGAAGGTTATCTACAACGACGGACACGTTGCCGAATGCCCGGAAGAGGAAGAGCTTCACGTCATCCGCCATACCGCGGCGCATATCCTTGCGCAGGCGGTCAAGCGCCTGTATCCGCAGGCGCACTTCGCTTACGGTCCCGCGACGGAGAAGGGCTTCTACTACGACGTCGATTTGGGCGACAAGAAGCTCTCCGATGAAGACCTGCCCGCCATCGAGGCGGAAATGGCGAAAATCGTCAAGGAAAACCTGCCGATTAAGCCGTTCGTTCTCAGCCGTGAGGAAGCTGTTAAGCTGATGGAAGAGCGCGGTGAGGTGTACAAGGTTGAGCATATCGGCGATCTGCCGGAGGATGCCGTTCTGAGCTTCTATCAGCAGGGCGAATATGTCGATATGTGCGTCGGCCCGCACCTTTGCTATACCAAGGGACTGAAGGCGTTCAAGCTGACTCAACTCTCCGGCGCGTACTGGAAGAACGATAAGAACAACATCATGCTCACCCGTATCGGCGGCACGGCTTTCCGCACCCGCGAAGAGCTGGAGGAGTATGTCAAGCTGATGGAAGAGGCGGCGCGCCGCGACCATCGCCGCATCGGTAAGGAAATGAACCTGTTCATGCTCTGCGATGAGGGCCCTGGCTTCCCGTTCTTCCTGCCCAAGGGCATGGCGCTCAAGAACGCGCTCATCGACTACTGGCGTGATATCCACTATAAGGCAAACTATGTCGAGGTTTCCACGCCGCTCATCATGAACCGCCATCTCTGGGAGACCAGCGGTCACTGGGATCACTATAAGGATAACATGTACGCCACCAAGATCGACGGCGAGGATTACTGCATCAAGCCGATGAACTGCCCGGGCGGCGTCATGGTCTATCGCAGCCAGCCGCACTCTTACCGCGAGTTGCCGCTGCGCGTGGGCGAACTGGGTCTTGTCCATCGCCATGAGCTGAAGGGCGCGCTGCACGGTCTGTTCCGCGTGCGCTGCTTCACGCAGGATGATGCGCATATCTTTATGCGTCCGGATCAGATTACGGACGAGATTATCGGCGTCGTCGATCTGATCAATCAGGTGTACAGCAAGTTCGGATTTGAGTATTTCGTCGAGCTGTCCACCCGTCCGGAGAACAGCATGGGCAGCGACGAGGACTGGGAGGCAGCGACCAACGGCCTGATTAAGGCGTTGGAGAAGCTGGAGATGCCGTATATCGTCAACGAGGGCGACGGCGCGTTCTACGGCCCGAAGATTGACTTCCATCTGCGCGACAGCCTCGGACGCACCTGGCAGTGCGGCACGATTCAGCTGGACTTCCAGATGCCGCTCAACTTCGGCTTGGAGTATGTCGCCGAGGACGGAAGCCGTCAGCGTCCGATCATGATCCATCGCGTGTGCTTTGGCTCGATCGAGCGTTTCATCGGCATCCTGACCGAGCATTTCGCGGGCAAGTTCCCGACGTGGCTCGCGCCGACGCAGGTTAAGGTTCTGCCGGTTTCCGACAAGAGCATGGACTATGCGAAGGAAGTCTATGAGAAGCTGCGCGAGAAGATGGTTCGCTGCGAACTGGATACCCGCAATGAAAAAATCGGCTATAAGATTCGCGAAGCGCGTCAGGTGGATCGCGTGCCGTATATGCTCATCATCGGCGCGAAGGAAGTCGAAACGAATACCGTTTCCGTCCGTGACCGCGATACCGATCAGACCGTGACCATGCCGCTTGACGAGTTCCTCGGCAAGCTCTGCAAGGAAATCGAGAATCGGGATTAAGTC
>URJN01000053.1 GCA_900548125.1 uncultured Eubacteriales bacterium | reverse complement strand
AAGCCCCGACGGGAAATCGTCCTTTCCCGTATAAGCTGTTTTGCCGTCAATGGCTGTTTACGGAGCGGGCTTTATCTCCGCTTCCCCCCCCCGAAAATTTAGCAGCTGCTACAATTTTGAGCGTCCTCTCCAGCACCGAAATATCGAGTGGCTTGGACACATGCGCGTCCATGCCCGCGTTCAGGCACGCCTGAACATCGGAGCTGAACGCATTGGCTGTCATGGCAATGATGGGAATCGTTCTGCCCAGCGGATTATCGCTCGCGCGCACAGCCCTCGTCGCGTCCAATCCGTTCATCACCGGCATCTGAACATCCATCAGGATGGCGTCAAACTCATCGGGCTTGACGTCGGCAAACGCCTTCACCAGCTCTGCGCCATTGGGATAGACCACGCAGGAAGCCCCCTGCATATCCATGATGGCTTCCAGAATCTCCGCATTCAGGGCGTTATCCTCCGCGCAAAGGAATCTCATCCCGCGCAGACCGTCATCCGTTTCCGCGGTATTCTGTTTCGTTTCTCCCTTCGCCTGATTGACCGCGCGGACAAAGTTAGTCATGAAGAACGGGCGCGGAATCTTTCCGTTCACGCCGCATTCGGCGAGCATGTCCCGCACAGCGTCGCTCTGCGTATAATCGCAGCAGAAAATCAGCGTTCCCTCCGCTGTTTTTTCCCGCAGACGCCGCACCGCGTCAGACAGGGCTTCCTTCTTCGTAAAGCCGTTGAGCACAATCGCCTGCACCGGATGCTCCTCAAGCAGCGTCTGCGCCTGCTCGACCGACGCGGCGGCAGACAGCTCCATATTGGATTCCTTAAACGCCGCTTTTACGTTTCGAATCAGCTGTTCTTCCCGCGTAATCAGCAGAACGTTCTTGATTTCGGTTTCCGGCTTCGCTTCCTTGTCGATTTCAAACGCCAAATCCACCTCAAAGCGGCTTCCCTTGCCAAGCTCGCTCTGGACGCGGATGCTGCCGCCGTTCATATCCACGATGCTTTTCGTAATCGCCATGCCCAGACCGGTTCCCTGAATTTTATTGGTGGTGGAGTTTTCGACCCGCGTAAACGGCTCAAAGATATGCTCCACAAACTCCGGAGCCATGCCGTATCCGGTGTCGGACACGGCAATGCGGAAGGCTGCATGTCCGATTACCGCGCAGGGAAGCTCCTCCAGCTCCAGCGTGATGATTCCGCCGTTGGGCGTATACTTGACCGCGTTAGACAGCAGGTTGATAAAAACCTGTCTGAAGCGCACGCTGTCGGCAATCAGCATCTCATGCGTGATTTCGTTCGCGCGGATGATAAACGTCTGCTGACGCTCCTGCGCCTGCTGGCGAATGATGTTGTCTACCTGCTCCACCAGCTCCGCGAGGCTGATGGATTCCCTGTTCAGCTTCACGCCGCCGGACTCGATTCTGCTCATATCCAGAACATCGTTAATCAGTCCCAGCAGATATCGACTTGAGGTCTGTACCTTTTTGATGTAGGCGTCCAGCTTTTCGGGGTCGTTCTTTTCATGCTCCATCAGCTTGGTCAGACCGACGATTGCGTTCATCGGCGTGCGGATATCATGGGACATGTTGGCGAGGAATTCCGTCTTTGCCCTGTTTGCGGTCTGCGCCTCCTGAACAGCCTCATCCGCGACCAGCTTTGCCTGCCACAGCTCCTCATTGACAGCCTCCAGCTTTTCCGTGTTCTCTCTTTCCACGAGAATCGCTTCCTGCTGCCTTCTTTTCAGAATCAGCACAATCGTAGCAATGGCGCCGCCTCCCAAGACCGTCGCAAACACGATGATAAAGAACATGATGAAATGGACAAGCTCTAAGGTATTCGTGGCGACATATTTCGCCGGAACCAGAAAAATCAGCGTCCATTGCGCATTTTTCAGCTTCTTTAAGGCGTAGAAATATTCCGTTCCGTCCAGCACGGCGTTTGAATAGCTGGAACCGGTTTCCTCAAGCTGTCTGAGCGTTTCGTCGAAGGACGAACCGTGGCGGTACTCCATCTTCTTTAGGACAGAAAAGACATTATACCCCTTCACCAGCTCCACATGGTTGCTGTTAAACAGCTTGGAGCCGTTGTTATCCAGAACATACACGCTGTTGTTGTTGCCGTATGCGTTGCAGTCAAAATAGTTGTTCAGCTGCTCCATGCGCTGAAACATGCCAAAGTAATGGATTGAAATCTGCTTGTCGCCGTTTTGAAGCACAAACGGCTCTGGCAGACGTTTCAGAAAAACCATCTGCGATTGGTTGTTCGTCAGTGCGCTGGATACATAGTTAATCCGCTCCGGCTTGTTTTCAAAATACTCCGGCTCACGCAGAAGCCCCATGTTTCCGTTTTTTGTATACCATTTTCCGTCGGCGTCCACCGCAATCAGATTGATGCCTCTTTCCTCATACCTCGACAGCTCGGACATCGTTGTCATATAGCTGTACAGCTCATCCACCGTTTTAAGAGGCGTTTGCTTCATATAGCTGCATTGCTCTGCCGTCTGCTCCCAGCGGGTGTTGATCACGTCCTCCAGATTTTGAAACAGCTGGTGCGTGACCTCTTCCATCTGGTTCAGCCGTTCCTCATAAATGATTTTCTGAATATAGGTATGGTATAGGAAAAAGAACGACCAGAACATCGCTATGCCGGCAGCGCAGCTGATGATGATCAGGTTCCGATACCACTTTGTTTCACGCATTCCCTGCTCCCTCGCTTATTTCCATTCTGCGTCCGCTTCGCTCAGCGTCTTGAATGTGCCAAAGAACGCTTTCGCCGCGTCCATGCCCACGACGCCGCTGTCCGTAACCTTCGCCTCCGATTTCAGCTTTTCGCTGATTCCGCAAACCGCCGCCTGATAGGTCTTTTCGTCCTCCAGCTCGATCGGGCACACCAGCACATAGGGGTAATTCTTCCCCGTGCCTGCCGCATCGTAACCCTCCTGATACAGCTCTTTAATCTGCTTTCCGGTCAATTCAACGGTTTTGATTGTGCCGAACCAGCCCGTCGGCAGAATCGTGCAGATATCCTCCTGCGAAATGCCCTTTGCGTACAGCTTTCCGCTTACGCAGTCGTTGTTCTGGTTTATGCCGTTGCCGCTGATCCATGTTCCCAGCGAGACCAGCGCAAGGTCGCTGCCCGTCGCCTCGGCAAAGCATCTGCCCACCAGCCTGGCGCAGTTTTCCTGCGAAATGACCTCTGTGGCGGTCGTGATGATTTCCGGATCGCCGTTGACCACGCGCTCCTGATCGCCGTCCACCTGCCGGATGACGTCTTCAAGGGTCGCCTGATTCTGCATGTATTCCAGCATCTTCGTTCCGGTGTTGACCAGCGTGTTTTCCCATCCGTTATAAATCATCGTCGCCGTATTGCCCGCGTCGATGACCGCCGCGATATCTTTAAAATAGGCGGCGTCCGCTTTGGCTTCCTTCAGCGGGAGCAGGTTCGACTTTAAGGTCGTGTCCGCATGCAGAGAGCTCATTCCCTCCACCGTTGAAAGCACGCGCATGATTTTCAGCGCATCCTCCAGCTTTTCGGGGTTCTTCTCCAGCTTCTTATTCACGCCGAAATACCGATTGACGTTCAGAATAAACACGTTCTGGCTGCCGTCCTCGGAAATATACGGCATCAGCCCAAACTCGTCCTCCGTACCCAGAGATTCCGTAATGCCGTTCTGATGGCCCAGCATAAACAGGGTGTTCCCCTTGATAAATTCCTCTCTGGTCCGGTGGTCGGAGCTTGCATCGCTGCCGCTGCAATCCAGCATGCCGATATCCTTCCACTTCTGAATATAGCGCATGCTTTCCATCATGCCCGGCGTATCGCTGATGTTGGCTTTTCCCGTCAGATAGTCCTTCTGCCACTGTATTCCCTCAAGCGTGCCGAGGAAGCCCGCCTGCGCAATATAGCAGAAATACTGGAAGCCGGAGCCGGGATACTGAATCTGAGATATGCACAGCCGAACCCCTGCCGCCTTCGCCTTTTCTGCAAGCGCTTCAAGCTCGGCAAACGTTTCGGGAAGCGTCCAGCCGTGCTTTTCCATCAGCGTCTTGTTGTAGGTGATGCCGTAGCAGTTGTAGGTAGCGGGCAGCATGTAGATTGCGCCGTTATCCGTCACATCCCTGAGCCTTGATTCCACATAGTTATCCGTAAAATCGTAGCCCGAAAGGTCAATCAGCCGGTCGCTGACATCCAGCATCGCCGGATTATAGATGGTCATCGTGCAGACGTCCGGAAGGTCGTCGGCGGCAAGCATGTTTTGCAGATACGTCGTGGTGTTCTCGCCGCTGTACGGAATCACCTCGATGTTGACCTCCGGATAGGTCTTATGCACCGTATCAATAAAGTTGTCTATATCCCGATAGGGAGCCATGAACGTTATGGCTTCGCGCCGGCTGCTGTTCGGGCTGACCGGCTCCTTTGCACGGCTGCATCCGGAAAGCAGGAAGGCCGCACAGACGACAGCCAGCAGAAGCCCCAAGCCCTTCGCTTTCTTCATGGTGATATATCTTCCTTTCGTATCGCTCCGCCGTATCTCTGCGCCCTGCGTCATTTCATCACACGCTTTAAAAGGCTCATCAGCTTTTCGATATCAATCGGTTTTGAAATATGCTCGTTCATGCCCGCGTCCATGGCGTTTCTTCTGTCTTCCTCAAAGGCGTTGGCTGTCATGGCGATAATCGGCGTTACCGCCTTTTTGAAATCCGGAAGGGAACGGATTCTTCTGGTCGCCTCATAGCCGTCCATCTCCGGCATCTGGATATCCATCAAAACCGCGTCATAGCCCTCCGCGGCTTTCACCTTTTCAACGGCTGTCCTTCCGTTTTCCGCCGTGTCCACCTCGAATCCGGCTTCCCGCAGAATCGTCGTTGCGATTTCCATATTCAGCTCATTATCCTCAACGACCAGCAGGCGTTTTCCCGAAAAATCCATCCTCGGCTCGGCTTCAGACAGCTTTTCCGTATAGAAGGGCTTTTCCAGAACCCGCTTCAGCTCAGACATGAACAACGGCTTGGCGCAGAACGCCGTTACGCCGGCTTCCCGCGCCTCCTCCTCGATATCCGTCCAGTCATACGCCGTCAGAATAACGATGGGGGTCGTTTCGTCGATAATCCTCCGCACCTGCCGCGCGACCTCGATGCCGTTCATATCCGGAATCAGCCAGTCGATGATGCAGACGCTGAACAAATCTCCCTGCTCGGCGGCGTCCTGCACGCGAATCACCGCCTCCTTGCCGGAGGTCGTCCAATCCGGACGCATGCCGATGGTGCGGAGCATTTTGCTGACATTCAGGCAGTTGTGGGTGTCGTCATCCACGACCAACGCCCGAAGCCCCTCCAGCTGCGGAATCTGCTTCACCTTTTTCGCCTTTTCGCCAATCGGGAAGCGCAGCGAAACCAAAAATTCCGTTCCCTTGCCGACTTCGCTCTCCACCGTAATCGTTCCGCCCATCATATCCACCAGGCTCTTGGTGATTGACATGCCAAGCCCCGTTCCCTGAATCTTGCTGACGGTCGATGTTTTTTCGCGGGCGAACTGCTCGAAAATATGCTCCTTGAATTCCGCGCTCATCCCGATGCCGTTATCCCGAACGCGGAATTCATAGTTGGCAAAGCCGTTCTTCGCGGTGCCGGTCTGCGCGATGCGCAGGGCGATTGTTCCGCCGGTCTGCGTGAACTTGATGGCGTTGGACAAGATATTCAGCAGAATCTGATTGAGCCGCATCGGGTCGGCGATGATATCCTCGTTGACAACATCCACCGTATCAATAAACAGCGACAGCCGCTTGGCGGCGGCGCTCGATTGAATGATATCCCGAATGTCATGCACCAAATCCGGCAGATGCACAGGCTTGGTTTCCAGCGTCACCTTGCCGCTCTCGATGCGGCTCATATCCAGCACATCGTTGATGAGCGAGAGCAGATGCTGGCTTGCCGCGGAAATCTTTTTCAGATACTCCAAGACCTGATCCTGATTGTGAATATGCGCGGCAGCCAGCGAGGTAAACCCGATGATCGCGTTCATGGGCGTTCGGATATCGTGCGACATATTAAAGAGGAATTCCCGCTTGGCGCGGTTCGCCGCCGCCTCATGCCGGACGGCAAGCTCCAGCTGGGCGTTTTTCTGCTCCAGCGATTCCTTGTATTCAAGCTCCCTCTTTTCCTGCCTCTGCTTGAAGCTCTTTTCGGAATTCCAGCTGAGTGTCTGTATCAGCAGCAAAACCAGCACATAGGCGACCAGCGCAGCCGCCAGATTGGAGATCAACACACTATACATCTGCTTTGCGGGAATGTAAGCATAGATATAGCCGTTTCGCCCGTGGCTGTATACGCCGTAGTAGCCGCCGGACAGCCAGCCGCCGACATTCACATGGGTCAGCTTCTCTGCCTGATTCGTCCTTCGAATCGACATGATCAGCTCGTTCCCCATAACATTCATGCCGATCATTTCGGGGGTGTTGGACGCCATCACCCGATCATCGCTGACCATCAAAAGTGTTCCCATCAGGTTCGAGTCGTAGCCATCCAGCAGATCCTGAACCGACAGAATCGACTTCTGGGCAAACTCCGCTTCCGTATGCCGATAGGCGAGAACCGCGCCCGCGCCCTCTGCGCATCTGCGTGCGGCGATATCCATAAAGGAGCCGTCCGCCATCTCGATGTGCTTCACATAGGTTTTTTTCGGCGAGTCGATGACGCTCAGAAGCATTTCCTTTTCGATTTCGCTCTGAAACTGCGCATAGCCTACGCCGTCCTCCGCATATTCGCTGACCAGATTGCCCTCGGCGTCCAAAATCGAAATGCCCGTGAGCCACTGCTTCTGCGCGTGTTCCTTCAATTCTTCTTCATCGCAGTCAAGCGAACAGTCCTGCAGCGCGTGAACGGCGTTCTTTTCGCGCAAAAGTCCCTTGGCAACCGCCGTACAATTGTATTTTACATAGCTGGAATACTGCGTCTTGATATAATCAATCGTCGAAACCAGACGCTGTTCACAATTCCCCTTATCCGCCCGCAGGGAAGCGAAGATGACCATGCTAAGCAGCAAAACGCCGCCCGTGATATAGATACACCAGAATTTTTTTCCTAAGGCACGCTTACTGCTCAAGCTCGTCTACCTCCAAAAGGGTTTCGGGGTCATCCAGATATCTGCCTGCGATTTCCTTCATCGTTCCGTCCTGACGCATCTGCTTAAAAACATCCGTCAGCTGCTGCGCAAGCCCTCTCTCATCCCGCTTATCAAAGGCGACGCCGATTCCCGTAACCAGAACGGGCTTTTCCAGAACGCGGAAATTCGTTTCGTAATCCTCGATATACTGCCGAATCGCCATTTCATGCGCGGCGATGGCGTCCACATAGCCGCAGTCCAGCGCGGCATACTGCACGCCCCGCTCCTCTACGCTGATGACTTCTGCGAAATCCGGAAATCCGGAATATTTTCCGCTCAAAAAAAGCTCCTCCGGCTTTCCGGTGGATTGCACGGCGACGGTCTTGCCCGTCAAATCATCCCATGTATAGATGCCGCTGTTCGCGTTGACCGCAATCACCTGACGGCTGAGCATATAGGGTCCCGCCCATTGATACTGCTGCTCTCGACCCACCATGGAAAAGCAGCCCCAGACGCAGTCGATTTCGCCGCTTTCCAGCAGATTATTCTTCTGCTCCCAGTCGATGGTCGTAAAAACCGCCTGATACCCCATGCGTCTGAACGCTTCCTTGGCGATATCCACGTCGATGCCGATCGGGTCGCCGTTGTTATCCAGATAAACATACGGCGGATAGCTGTCGCTTCCGACGATGATTTGCGGCAGGGACTCGCCTTCCCTTTCCTCCGTTTTCGATGCACAGCCGCCCAGCAGACCCGCCGCCAAAAGCAGCACCGATATCCATGTCACGATGCGTTTCATCCGTTTTTTATTCTCCTTGATTTTAAAGCCGTTCTGCCGATTTCCGCTCATCTTCCTTTTTTGCTTCCTGCATGCTTTTGCCGAATCAGCGTTCATCTTCCTTGGAACATTGCTTCTTATCCTCATACATGCGCAAATCCGCCGCGCGGATAGCGTCCGCAAGCGGATGCACCCCGCAGACGCCGCCTATGCTGACCGACAGCTGCAGCTCCGGATATTCCGGAATGACGATTCCGCGAACCGCCGCCTGAATCTCCTCGCTTTTCTTTTCAAGTGCTTCCCTGCTCATCCGCGGACACAGCAGCAAAAACTCATCGCCGCCATAGCGAATCAGGATATCGACAGGGGTGATTTCCGAGCGAATCGCCGCGGCAATATCCCGCAGAACAGCGTCCCCCGCCGGATGGCCGAACGTATCATTGACATGCTTAAAATGGTTCACATCAATCATCGCGACACATTCCATGCCTTCCAGATGGGTTCGGTAGGTATCAAAATACCGTCTGGAATACACCTTGGTCAGCGAATCCATAAACAGCTCGATATTCTCTCCCCTGCTCCGTTCAAGCAGAAGCCGCGTGCCGTTCGCGTCAATCCAGCGTCCTTCATTCAGCTTCGACAGCATTTCCAATACGCAGGGCGTTCCGTTCAGGCACAGATACTTGGAGAGGACAAAGTACATGTCCGTGCCGGTGAATTCCAGCTTATTGAGCGTGGTTTTCTGCTCAAAGGCGCGCGCGGAAATACAGTTTGCGCAGCGGCTGTCGTTATCCCAGAACGCCGCACAGTGCTTTTGGGTTTTGCGAAGCACGCCCTGCTCATCCAGCTCCAGAACGGTGTTCGCGATGGGGTCCACCAGCCGAACGATGTCGAAAAGCGATTCCAGCCTGCGGATGATCGCCATCGCCATCGCGGGATTATCGCGGTCATCCTCCGCCGTGAGCATGACGGGCTTCCTGTCCGAAGTCTGAGAATCGGTCATCTGCCCGATTACGCCGACGTAACGCTCCGGCTGAGCGTCGGACCAAAGCGAGCGCATCCGCAGATTATACCAGCGATACTCATCCCTGTAAGGCAGAAGGAGGCTGATGGAAAACTCCGGATTTTCCTTTGTCGTCGCCGCCAGAGCCTCTTTCATCCGCTGAAGATCCGCATAACTCAGGCGGGTAAAGCCATTCGGCTGCGAGAGGTTGATTTCCCATCTTCGGTACTGCGGGGCTTCGCTCCAATCCGTGATATCCGCCAGCTTGGAAGGCACGTCGTATTCAAATTGCAGCCCGCCGCTGCACGCGGCGAAGAAATCCATCCGCTCCTGCATGGATTCCAAAAGACGCTGTACGCGGTCGTTGCGCGGCACATCGGCATGCGCAAGGATTTCGTCAGAAAGGCGGTCAACTTCAAAACGATACGGATTCCTGCCCTTGAAGGTCGCCGCCACCCGAAGGTCATAGGAGATATCCAGCAGGCACTCCAGCAGCAGCGGATTGAACGCGCCGCATTCTCCCCGCAGAATTCTGGTGACTGCCGTATCGTGGTCAATGGCTTTTCTATACTTTCGGTTGGTCGTCAGCGCGTCGTAAACATCCGCCAGAGCCACGACCTGCGCGGAAATCGGAATCTCCTCCCCGCGCAGACCATCCGGATATCCGTTTCCGTCCCAGCGTTCATGATGCCAGCGGCAAATCTCCAGCGCATAGCGGAACAACGGCTTATTCTTTCCGAACGACATCTGCTCCAGAATTTCCGCTCCGGCTGTGGTATGGGTTTTGAATATGGCGAACTCTTCCTGCGTCAGCTTTCCGGATGTATTCAAAACGCTGTCCGGAAGACCGATTTTTCCGATGTTGCGAATGGCTGACGCCATTTTAATCAGAACGATATCCTCTTCCGAAAGATGATAGCTGTCCGTCTTTTGAATCAGTCGGCGCAGCAAAAGCTCCGTTGCCGAACGGATGTTGCGGTTGTATTCCTCGCCCTCATGTGTGCGGAACTCGACAACATGGTTCAGAATGCCGACCATCAGATTGTTGTTTTCCTCTTTTTCGTAAATCTGGTCGGACACGAGCTTCATCAATCGTTTCTGATTCGCGTAAAGCTTCAGCGTATTCTCAATGCGCCGACGGACAATAAAGGCGTCAAATGGTCTTTGAATATAGTCCGTAACGCCCATGCTGTATGCCCGCTTGATGGTTTCGCCGCAATCCTCCGCAGAGATCATGATGACGGGAATTTCGTCCATCCATTGCGCCCTGTTCAGCTGCTCCAACACCTGAAAGCCGTCCATTTCGGGCATATGGATATCCAGCAGAATCAAATCAACCATCAGATTTTTTTGCAGCAGATGGATGGCTTGCCGCCCATTCTCCGCTTCAATATACTGATAATGCGCTCCCAGTATCTCCGTCAGCATCATTCGATTCATCTCTGAATCATCGACGATTAAGATCGTTTGCCGTTCCAAGCGGTCTTCCTCCATTCTCCCCTGCCAAATTCCGTA
>URJN01000052.1 GCA_900548125.1 uncultured Eubacteriales bacterium | reverse complement strand
GTGGACGAAGACGCGATGCTCGAAAACGCCGCGGTCGGGCTGATGGCGGGTATCGGCGACGTTTACAGCGTTTATTATACCAAAGAAGAAATGGCGAAGTTCAACGAGGAAACGGAGGGCAAGTATGCCGGAATCGGCTGTCAGCTCCTTGCCGATCCGGAGAGCAAGCTCATCACCGTGACCCGCGTCTTTAAGGGAAGCCCTGCCGAAACGGCAGGCATTCGGGCAGGGGACAAAATCGTCTATGTCAACGATGTGTACTATACCGCCTATGAGATGGATGAAGCGGTCAGCGTCATGCGCGGTACGCCGGGCGAGAGCGTCAAGGTGACGGTTCTGCGCGATTTGGAAACGATTGATTTCGACGTCATGCGCGAGGACATCAACATTAACTACGTTGAATATGAAATTCTCGACGGCAACATCGGCTATGTCATGGTGTTTGACTTCCTCGGCGACGCTTATGAAGGATTTGCGGAAGCCATCAACGCATTTCAGGAAGCGAATGTCTCCGGCATGATTATCGACCTGCGCAACAACGGCGGCGGTCTGGTCGATACCTGCGTCAAGATGGCAGATTTGATTCTGCCGGAAGGCGTTGTCGTGTCCATGAAGGATAAAAACGGCAATGTTACGGAAGAAAAAATCGACGGAGAGTATTACGATGTGCCGATGGCGGTGCTGGTCAATGGGTACAGTGCCAGCGCGTCGGAGATTCTTGCGGGCGCGATTCGGGATAATCACGCGGGCACGCTCGTGGGAACCAAGACATTCGGCAAGGGCGTTGTTCAAAGCTCGCTGGAATTTGCGGATGGAAGCGGCATGAAGGTCACGACCGCGCGGTATTATACGCCCAGCGGTGAGTGTATTCATGAAATCGGTATCGAACCGGATATTGAGGTCGAGCTGGATGCGGATGCGGTTACGCGCTATGGCATCAATAACCTGCCGCACGAGAACGATGCACAGCTTCAGTGTGCCATTGCCGTGCTGAACGGTAAAACGGCAACTGGGTCGGAGGCAGAATGATGCTGCATATCGGTTGTCATCTGTCCTGCTCGAACGGCTATCTGGCGATGGGAAAGCAGGCTCTTGCGCTTGGCGCGGATACGTTTCAGTTCTTTACGCGCAACCCGCGAGGGGGCAGCGTCAAGCCCTTCGATGAAAGCGATGCGCATGCGCTGAATGTGTTCATGGAGGAACATCATTTCGCGCCCATCCTTGCGCATGCGCCGTATACGCTCAACGCATGCGCGGCGGATGAATCCATTCGCGATTTCGCGGTTCGAACGATGACGGAGGATCTTGCGCGGCTGTCCTATCTGCCTCGTGCGATGCTGAACTTCCATCCGGGCAGTCACGTCAAGCAGGGCGTGGATGTCGGCGTGCGCTATATCGTGCAGATGCTGGATGCCGTGATGACGCCGGAGGTCAAAACGCCCATCCTGCTTGAAACGATGGCGGGCAAGGGGAGCGAAGTCGGGCGCAGCTTTGAAGAACTTCGCGCGATCATCGACGGCGCAAAGGCTGGCGACAGGCTCGGCGTGTGTTTGGATACATGCCACGTTTATGACGCGGGATATGACGTTGTGAATCGGCTTGACGATGTGCTTGCCGAGTTTGACCGCGTGCTGGGGCTGGATCGATTGAAAGCCATTCATTTGAATGACAGCAAAAACCCGATGGGCAGCCATAAGGACAGGCATGAGCAGATTGGCAAGGGCAGTCTGGGATTGGAAGCTGTCGTGCGGATCGTGAATCATCCCGCGCTCAGAGGACTTCCGTTCTACTTGGAAACGCCGAATGAACTGGATGGATATGCGCGGGAGATTGCGCTTCTGCGCAGTGAATATCAGGAAGCATGATGCGAATTAAACAGAATCATGCTTGATGCCGCCGCGAAGCGGAGATGGGGTTTGGGGATGAAATCCCCAAGCGGGTTTTAGGGCGGCAGCCCTATCGTTCCCCCAAGCGCATCCATCATCAGTCAGAGAGCGAAGCATTCGAAAAAACATAAAATCGACATCCGCCTAGCAGGATTGGATAACAAAAACAGACGGCACTCAGCTTTGGCTGGGTGTCGCCTGTTTTTGTACATCTAAGGGGCGAAAAACGCTTGTCTTTTGCATGATTAAGCAGGAATCATGATTGCCGGATGGGGAATTGCGGCAGTTCGATGCTCCAACGCTTTTTTTCCGAAATGTGGGAAGAAAATCTCAGCGTTATTCGTCTGTTTCCTGAGAGCCTTCAAAGACGAGCAGATCGCGCGCAATCGGCGTGTAAAAGAGCTTCTTGATTTGCGCAAGGTCGCGCGTCTGCGGAAGAATCCACATCAGCTTGGTTACGACCGCCTCGGCAGTCATCGTGTATGCCTGCAAAATGCCGGGTTGAGCCGCCGCGCGCGCGCCGACCTGATAAACGGCAAGGTCGCTGCCCTCATGCGGAACCTGCGTCGTGATGACAATCGGCTTGCCCGCGTAGCTCCATGCCGACGCGGCGGAAAGAAAGTCCTTCTGCTCGTAGCAGGGCAGGCCGCCTACGCCAAAGCTCTCGATGACCAGCGCGTCAAAGTGCTTCGCTAAAGGACGCAGAACCTCCGGATTCATGCCGGGGATGAGCCGCAGAACAAAGACGCTCGGGTTCAGCCTGTCGTAAAAGACGGGCGGCTTTTCCGGCTTGGGTTCCCGAATGTAATGCAGAATGCGCCCGTCGCGCAGGAGGGCTACATCCGGATAGTCAATGCTGGAAAAGGCGTTCATGGATTTGGTTCGCGTCTTGCGCGCGCGTGTGCCGAGAATGACGCGCCCGTCAAAGACGATGTAGACGCCGGCAAGCGTGTCATCCTGCGCGGCGACAAACGCATCGAACAGATTGCGGCGGGCATCCGTGTCCTCGACGTAAATGGATTTCTGCGAGCCGGTCAGCACGATGGGCTTTGCACTTCCCTGAACGAGGTAGGACAGGGCGCAGGCGGTGTACGCCATTGTATCCGTGCCGTGCGTGATGACAAAGCCGTCGTAATCGTTATAATGCTCGCGCAGGCAGTGGGTCAGCGCGAGCCAGCAATCCGGAGCCATATTGGTCGAGTCGATGTTCATGGGCTGTACGGCGTCAATCCGGCACAGCTCTGCCAGCGCGGGCACACACCGCAGAATATCGCCTGCCAGCAGCTCGGGGGCAAGCCCGTTGTCCGTAGGACGGCTGGCGATGGTGCCGCCGGTGGCGATAAGCAGGATTTTTTTCATGAAGCAATGCACTCCCCTGTGAGGTGATGGATGGATTATACCATGATTTTCCAAAAGAGAAAAGCATGTTTGACGGAATTGGGCTTGGGTGATATAATATGGCGCAGTCCCAAAGTGTGTCTGCGCGGCGGGCAAGGAGGAATAACATGAAAAAGTTGATGATCGGGCTGACCGCACTGATGCTGATGCTCAGCGGGTTGGTCTGTGCTTGGGCAGAAGAAGCACCGGTGCTGCTGGTTCAGCTTCCGGAGGATGCTCAAATGGTGGAGAACGTTGCCTTTGACGACGGAGATTTTGTTCAGACGTATCAGCTCAACGGCGGTGCGTATGTGCAGCTGCTGCGCTACGGCGATATGAGCATGTCCATCGGCGATTTGGTTGCCGGCGATTGGGCGGGCGCGACGAGCGTGCAGGATATGGAGCTGGATCAAATCGGCGGCTGCACGGCGAGCGGTGTTCGCCTGAATTATGACGAGGATGGGCAGGACGCCCTGCGCGTTTCACTGGTTCTGGTGACGGCGGGCAAGACGACGCTGGTTTATCAGGCAGTCTATCCGCAGAAGCTGGGCGAGGAGCAGATCGACGCGACCGTTGACCAGATGGTGCGCTCGATGGATGTGCTGGATGACAGCGCACAGACGCAGGACGTCGGCTGAGCCGAGCGTAAAGGCTTTTTTGAACGCTGAACGAAAAATATCATCAGGGAGCCGCTTCTCTCAAACAACGAGGGAAAGCGGCTCCCTCGTTTTGGGGATAGCAAGCCTATGTGTTTTATGCTATAATCAGTTAAATAGGAAAAACGAGGGGGAAAGCGAAGTGTGTCGGGTCAGCGTAATCGTTCCGGTCTATCAGGTCGAGCAATATCTGGCAAAATGTCTGGACAGCATTTTGGCACAGACATTTACGGATTTTGAACTCATCCTTGTAAACGACGGAACGCGGGACCGTTGTCCGGAAATCATGGATGAATACGCCGCGCGGGACACGCGCATCCGCCTTGTTCATAAAGAAAACGGCGGACTGTCCTCTGCGCGCAACGCCGGACTGGATATCGCAAGGGGAGAGTACATCGTATTCGTCGATTCGGATGATACGGTTGAGCCGACGATGATTGCCGACGCTGTGCAGGCGGCGGAGAAGGCGCACGCCGATCTGGTCATCTACAATTACCGGCTGGTGACGGAAAAGGGCGTGCAGGGTGCTTATCTGCCGATGAAGGACGAGGTGATTGACCTCGATGCGCTGGGGCTGGACAACTATTTTTACCGCTATTGGATGCCCTATGTACACGGTCAGGAAGCGTGGTGCCGCCTGTATAAGCGGGAAATCATCGAGCAAAACCACCTGCGCTACGCGCCTAACGACGAGGTGTTTGCCGAGGACACGCTTTTTTCGGCGATGTATCTGATGCATGTGCATACGATTGTGGCACTGGCAAAGCCCTATGTCAACTATTTGCAGCGCGGCGATTCGCTGATGGGCATGCGCAAGCCGAAGCTCTGCGCGCGGCTCATCAACCTGAGCATTCGTCTGACGCAGTACGTTTCCGAATGCGGGCGGAAAAAAGAGCTGAAATATGTTTTGCCCGTACTTTGCTATGACAAGCTCATCTGCAAGGGCATCCGGCTCGACCCGAGCTTGGAGGATGTCTGCGACGCGATGAACAGGGCGGGGCAGAACGCGACGCTTCGTGCATTGCTCAAGGAACTGCTGTCGCCTCAGCCGCTTCTGATGTATACGCTGAAAACCGGCAAGGGCATCCGCACGCAGATTCGCGCCCGAATGTTCGCCGCCCGCTGGCTTCGTGGGGATGTCCGCGGGGCAGCGTCGCTCGTGCAGGGGCGGGAGGAACAGACGTGAAAATCAGCGTAATCCTGCCGTGCTATAACGCGGCGCATTATCTGGAAGAATGTCTGGATTCGCTGCTGGCGCAGACGATGGGCGATTTTGAAGTGCTGCTTGTGGACGACGGCTCGAAGGACGATACGCTTTCCGTTGCCCAAAAATACGCGGCGCGGGATGCACGCATACAAGTCCTTCATCAGGACAATGCAGGAGTCAGCGCGGCGCGTAACCGCGCACTCGGGCAGGCGAAGGGCGAATGGGCGACGTTTGTAGACGGCGACGACATCCTTCCGCCCAATGCGTTTGAAACGCTGCTCTCCGGCGCGGGAGAACGGGTCGATTTAGTCGTCTGTCCGCATGAGACATTTGACGAAACGGGGCATAGCGAGCCGGTCTTTCCGGAAACCCGCTGGATGGCTCGTCAGGGCGATGCGCGGCGGCATGCGGCGGCTCTGCGCCTGATTGAGGGCGACTGCGTGCTGAATATCATGTGCGGCAAGCTCATCCGGATGGAGATGGTTCGCCGTGAGAGGTTGATGCTCAATGCGTCCGTGCGCATGGCGGAGGATGCGCTGTTCAATCTGGAAGCAGTGCTTTGTGCGCGGGAAATCGTCTATGTGAACCGCGTCGCCTATCGCTATCGGCTTCACGCGGGCTCGGCGACGGGCAGCCGCACGGACAGCGAATGGCAGGCGCATTTGCCGTGGCTGCTGGAGATGCGGAAGATGCTGATTCGGCGCGGCGACATGGAAGCGTACTATGCGCCGTATTTCAACAGCGTGGTGCTTCGAATGTATAAGGACGGCGGAATCGGCGGCGTTGTGCGTGAGTTTAAACCGAAAGCCGCGAATCTCCTCAACATGCCCGAGCTGAATCGAGAAAAAATGACGCGGCAGGGGCGCAGACTGCTTGCGCTCTGCGAAAAGGGAACATATCCCCGCATCTATCCGCTGATTGCAGTCGGACAGATTCTGCAAAGGAAATGGGGCGAAGCGGCGTTTGCGCTGCGCGCCGGAAGGGAGAAACCGCAATGATTTCGGTGGTGATGCCGTGCTACAACTGCGAAGCGGCACTTGACCGCGCTGTCAGAAGCCTGCGTGCACAGACGATTGCGGATTGGGAGCTTCTCGCGGTAGACGATGGCTCGGATGACGGAACGGGCGCGGCACTGGATGCATGGGCGCAGACGGATGAACGGATTCGTGTCTTTCATCAGGAAAACGGCGGTGTATCTCGGGCGCGGAACGCGGGCATTGCGGCGGCAAAAGGCGAATGGCTTGCGTTTCTCGACGCGGACGATGAACTGCCGGAGGATGCCCTTGCCTCGCTGCTGGCACTGAACACCGGAAAAGAGGACATCCTCTGCGGGGCATATACTACGCGCTACACGGACGAAGGCGGGCGCGAGGAAATCCTCACCTGCCGCGACGGAAACAGGCAGATCGTGCTTGAAAGCCTTGTTCGGACGGACAGTGCGCTCAATCCGGTCTATGCGAAGCTCTATCGGCGCAGGATGATTCAGGAGCATGGGCTGTGCCTGCCGATTGGCATTAAAATCGGCGAAGATGTGATGTTCAATCTCAGAGCGTTCGACGCTGCAAAGGCGTGGCGGATGACGGAAAAGAGCGTCTATTTTTATGATTACGGCGGGGATTCCGCGATGACCCGCGCAAACCGGAGCGTATACGAAAATGCGAAGCCCATGCTCGACGGCATCACGGCGTTTATCCGCGAAAAGGGCTGTCAAACCACCCTTTTTCGTGCGCATATCGACATCTATCTGCGCACGCTCCGCAAGGATCGCGGGCAGGGGCGTGCCGCGCTCGCCTTTAACCGCGCAATCGTCGCGCGCATCACGGACGGCGTAGACAAAAACGCTTTGACCGGCAAGGAGCGGCTGTATTATACGGCACTGCGGCTGTGCCCGCCGTTGTCCGTGCTTTTGCCGTAAGGGGAGGATATACCGATGATAAGCGAATACGACATCAGCGTCATTGTACCCTGTTACAATGCGAACCGATATTTGAATGTGTGTTTGGAGAGCCTGAAGGCTCAGCGTTCGCCGCAGATTGAAATGATTTTCATTGACGACGGCTCAACGGATTCGACGGGCGCGATGCTGGATGCGTTTGCGCGGACAGAACCGCGCGCGAAGGTCATCCATGAGCGCAATGAGGGCGTTTCCGCTGCACGCAACAGGGGAATCGCGATGGCGAAGGGACGCTACATTACCTTTATGGATGCGGATGATGCGCTGGAGGAAAAAGCGCTGTCCACGCTGTTTCAGGCGGCTGTGCGGACGGGGGCGCAGATTACGTCTGCGAACCACACGCTGTTCGATATGGAGAAAAACTGCCGCGTTCCGGTGAAAATTGATCCGGTCGTGCCGCTGCCGTCGGAGATTGTCCGCGAGATTATCCATATGCACCGCATCTATAACAACCTTTGGAACAAGCTGTATGTCCGCGAGCTGTTTGCCGACGGGCTGAAGCTGGATGAGAATGTGCGCATCGGAGAGGATGCGTTGCTCAACCTCCAGCTTTATCTGCATGCCAAGAGCGTGGTGCATATTCCGGATCATACCTATGTGTACCGCGTGCATGCGCGTTCTGCCATGGCGAACATGGGGATGTACAGCCAGGCGCATCAACCGATGCTGCACAGCATGAGTGCGATTCTGACGCGCGAGGGCGTCAAAGAATTTTACTTCCGCGATTTTCTGCAAAGCTGTGTCTGGGTGGATGAAAAGGAAACGGGCATTTGGGCGTGCATGCGCAGATTCAACGCGGAGATTCGCCCGCTCGTGCTGGAAAATATCGATCCGGAAAAGATATCCGAGCCGGATAAGTGGGTCTATAAGGCGGTTGCGGGGGGATATTTCCCGCAGGCATACATTCTGCTTCGTGTGCGGGAAAAACTGACACGAAAGAAATGGGGGATTCGGCGATGAGCAGCGTATTGCTGTATAACCATTCCGGATGCGAAAACCGCGGATGCGAAGCAATCGTCCGCTCGACGAGCGCGCTGTTTCACGCCGCGGGCGCGAAGGTCGTGCTTTCTTCCAAACAGGCTGAATACGACAGACAGCTGAATCTGCCGGATGTTGCGCGGGTGGATTCGTGCGTCATATCGCCATACAGCGTGAGCCGATTGGTCAATTCCATCGGTTTTCGGCTCGGCATGCCGCGCGAACACGAGGTGGCAAGGCGGTATTCACCGGTCATCCGCGGCGGCAAAGCCTGCGATGTGAGCCTGTCCATCGGCGGGGACACCTATTGCTATGCACCGCAGGAGCATATGACCGTCATCAACAATCGGCTTGCGGATGCGGGGAGACCGATTGTGCTTTGGGGCTGCTCGGTCGATCCGGAGAGGCTGGAGGGCGGCTGCCTGCGCGATTTGAAGCGATATAACCTCATCGTCGCAAGGGAATCCATCACAGAGGACGCCATGCGCGGAGCAGGGCTGAACGTCGTGCGCTGGTGTGATCCGGCGTTCACGATGGGCTTGGAAGAGCTGCCGCTTCCGCAGGGCTGGCGGGAGGGAAAGACGGTCGGACTGAATGTCAGCCCCCTTGTGCTGAACTGCACGAAGGACAAAAACGCGGCGCTCGATGCGTTTGCCGCGCTGGTTCGCCATATTCTCGACACGAGCGACGACGCCGTTGCGCTCATTCCGCATGTAACGTGGGCGCATGACAACGATTTGGATGCGCTTCATGCAATCAAGGCGCGTTTTGCGGATGAGGAGCGGGTTTTCATCCTGCCGGGGACGCTCAATGCGCTGCAATACAAGGGTTATGTGAAACGCCTGCGTGCCTTGGTGACGGCGCGAACCCATGTATCCATCGCGGCATATTCGACCTGTGTGCCGACGCTGGTCATCGGCTATTCGGTCAAGGCGCGGGGCATTGCGCGCGACCTGTTTGGAAACGAAGACGGGCATCTCATTCCTGCGCAGGAGCTTTCCGGAGAGCGGGAATTGATTGCGGCGTATGACGCGATGCTTGCCCGCGAGGGGGACGAGCGGGCGTATTTGCAGGCGCGTATGCCGGAGTATACGGCGGGCGGTGAACGCCTGATTGCCGATATCCTTGCGCTGGGAGGAAAGAGCCGATGAGAACGACGGTCAGGCAGAACGATCCAGCGTCATGCACGGGCTGCGGCGCATGCGTGAGCATATGCCCCAAGCAAGCCATTACCATGCGTGCGGACAGCGAGGGTTTTCTCTATCCCGTCGTGGATGGAACGAAATGCGTGGCGTGCGATGCCTGCGAAAAACGCTGTCCGGCGGGGAAAACCGCGCAGGAGAAGCACACCAAGCTGTTTGGCGCACAGGCAAAGGATGAGCAGCTTCGGAAGGCTTCTTCATCGGGCGGCATTTTTACGCTGCTGGCGCGCAATACGCTGGCGAAGGGCGGCGTGGTCTTCGGCGCGGCGTTTGACGAAAACCTGCGCGTGGAGCATATCGGCGCGCTCGATGAAACGGAGCTTGCCGGCATGCGCGGCTCAAAATATGTGCAGAGCGATGCGGCGGATGCGATTCAAAACGCCGTTTCGCTGCTCAGGCGGGATATTCCCGTGCTGTTTTCCGGTGCGCCCTGTCAGGTCAACGGCTTGCTGGCGGCACTGGGCAATCAAAAGACGGACAAGCTGCTGACGGTCGATTTCGTCTGCCACGGCGTGCCGTCGCCCGGCGTTTTTGCGAGCTATATCAAGGAGTTGGAAAAGGAACACGGCTGCCGCGTGACGGGCTATGCCTTCCGCGACAAGCGGCTCGGATGGAAGAATTTTTCCGCCGTTGCGACCTTTGAGGACGGAACGGAGCATAGCGGAACGCAGGTGGATGAGCCGTTCCTGTACGGTTTTTTGCAGAATCTCTATCTGCGTCCGGCATGCCATAGCTGCACACAGCTGCGCGGAGAGCGTCACCCGTCGGATATCACCATCGCCGACTTGTGGGGCGCGGAAAAGCTCTGCCCGGAGAAGGACGATGATACGGGGCTTTCCCTCGTCATGGCGAACACGCAGAAGGGCAGGCAGGCTCTGGAGGCACTCGGCGCGAAGCTCAATATATTCCCGCTGAGCGGACTTGAGGAGATGGCGCGGGGCAATCCCGGTCTGCTTGCGCCTGCCAAGCCGCACGAAAAGCGGGCGGCGTTCTTTAAGCGGTATCAGACGCACGGCTTTGAGAGCCGGCGGGTGATGAAGCTGCTGAGAGGAAAGAGCCGACTTGAAAAGGCACTTCGCCGCGCGGCGCATCTGCCTGCGGGACTGATGCGGAGAATCTTAAAAAAATAAAGAGAACCGCCGGTTCTCAATGACGATGTATGGATGAGGAACATATGAGTAAGGATAGAAAACTTTCGCCAAACGGAATTACCGACGGCGTAATTTGGGAACAGCTGCTGCTGTTCTTTTTCCCGATTGTGCTGGGCACGTTCTTTCAGCAACTTTATAACAC
>URJN01000051.1 GCA_900548125.1 uncultured Eubacteriales bacterium | reverse complement strand
ATTGCTGCTGGTCTCCGATAAGGAGGAGATCCGGACGCTGTATCGGGGGTATTCCGAATGGGAAAACCTCGGATTTGAGCAGCCGACGATTGCGGAAAACGCGCAGAAGGGCATTGAGCTGCTGAGTCGCAACCGCTTTGACGCGATATCCTGTCTGTTGAGTGTCAACGAGGGAAAAAAGTTCTTTGCTTATCTGTCCAGACGTCCGGAGATGCTGGGCATGGAAACGGCGCGCGATGAGGAGCGTCTTCGCAGGGAAATCAGCGCGGCGCGGCGCACGCTGTCAGCGCGGGACGCCAGCCGCCAAAGCAAGCTGGCGGATGATTATACCCGAGCCTTGCAGGGCGAGCTTCTGTGCGACCTGCTTCGCGGAGCGGCGTATGACAGGGCGAAAATCGACGAGCGCATGCAGTCGCTCAAGGCGACGCAGCTGGATGCGCATAGACCGGTTGCGACGTCCTCCTTCCGTCTGCCGCAGGGCGATTACTTCCTTTCTGAGGTCTGGCGTTATGGGCGCGACCGGCTGGAAAACGCGCTCAAGAATATCTTTGAAAACGGCAACGAGAATATGACGTTTGTTTTGCTGATTATCAATCCGCATCACATGCGCCTGATTGCCCTGCCGCGTGAGGAAATGACCAAGGACGAGGTTTATGAGCAGATGGTTGCGCATATGGCGCGCTGTCAGGCGAGCCTCGAACAGTATTTTGAATTGACGCTGACCATCAAACGCATCGTGCTGTACGATGATTTGTATGCGCTCAGCCGCGAGAACGCGCTGAGGACGGCGCATTGATTTTTTCGGCTGCTCTCCTGTGAGGGCAGCCGCTTTTCTTTCGCTGAAAGAATCTTTCTTCTTTGCTTCACGGCGGCTTGAATAGACTTGGCATCCGTTTATCGCGAAGCGATAAATGCAGCGGAAGGTCAAGGAAACTCAGTTTCCTTGCAGGAGCTTGAGGGCGGCGCCCTCGACGTCTCCCCCCGTTCTTCTCCTGCGCTTCTCCGCATACGCTCCCTTGCGGATTGTGACGCGCGGGAGGGAAAGAGCATGCGGAAAAAGAGCTGGACGCTGGCTTTGGGGCTTCCGGAGGATGCGGCGGTGGATTGCGCGCGCGTGACGCTCAGCGGACAGAGTGCCGCGCTTGTCGAAGGACAGCATGGCGTGGTCGAATTGTCCGGTAATACGGTTCGGCTCAGAACAGGACGCGGCGTGCTGACCATACGGGGAGAGGAACTGACGCTTAAAGAGCTTTCCATGGATGCCGCGCTCATTACGGGAAAGCGCGTGACGACGGCGACCTACGCTCAGCGAGGGGAGGACGGAAAACCGTGAACCTGACGCTGGAGGTATTTGGGCTGAATCTGGAACGGCTTCTGCGCTCGGCGGGGGAGCAGGGGCTTTCCCTGCGCTGTGTCCGGCGGATGGACGGGCGGTGCGTCCGGGTTGTTCTGCCCTTCTGGAAGATTAAGGAATTTGCCGCGCTTTGCGAACAATATGGATGGCAGATGCGTGAGGTGCGGGCAGGCTTCATCGTTCGGATGGCGCGGCTTTTCAAACGGCGATGTATGCTCGGCGCGTCCGTGATGCTCTGCGTGGTGCTGGTCTGGCTGTCCTCGGGAATGATTTGGAAAATTGAAATCGAGCATGCGGGAGAAAATATTGCGGAGGTGCGCCGATGCCTGAAGGCGGAAGGCGTTCGCGTCGGACGGCTCAAGCGACGTGTTTCGACCGATGAACTGAAGGATGCGCTGGCACTTGCCGTTCCGGGGCTGGCGCATGCCGCGGCGCGGTTTGAGGGGAGTATTTTGGTTATCGACTGCCATGGCGCAAGACTCGGCGAACAGGCAGGCGTGGCGGGAGAAGGAAGCGATATCGTCGCGGCGCAGTCCGGCATCATCGTGCGCATCAGCGCAGAAAGCGGAACGCCGCAGGTCACAGCGGGGCAGGCTGTTCGGAAAGGACAGGTTTTGATTCGGGGGCAGGAGAGGACGGGCGGCGGAGGAACACGGCTGTGCAGGGCGCGGGGGGAGATTATCGCGCGGGTGTTTGCGCGGGGCGACGCGCGTGTGAGCCTGAACGCGGTGGAAACAGTCGAGACGGGCGAGGTGCGCAGGCGCGTGACGATGGAAAGCCCGTGGCATAGCCGAATCGTTGCGGATGCGCAGGATTTTGACAGCCAGGATGTGAGTGTCGAGCGGCAATCGGTCGTCGGGCTGTATCTTCCGGTATGGCGGCGCGTGGAAACGCTTGCGCGAACCGTGCATAAGCAGGAGAAGCGTCTGCTTGCCGATGCGCGCAGTCAGGCGCAGGGCGCGGCAGAGAAAATTGCGAAATTAAGCTGTCCGGCAGGAGCCGAAATCCTTGACAAATGGGTAGATTATAGTATGATAGATGATGAGTTCGTGTATGCGACCGTTGTGCTTGCTTTTGAAGAAGAAATCGGCACGCGCGGCATGCCTAAAGCTCAGATTGAGCCTTGAAAAAGGCATTGGAGGATCTGTTTTTGGCGGAAGAACGAAAAAATGCCTCGGAATCGGGGGCTTTGCAAACCTTGTTCGGCACAGGGGATGAAAACATCCGCCTGCTTGAAAAACTGATGGGTGTGCGCGTTGCGCTCCGCGGCGGAGATATCGTCGTGGAGGGCGAAAGCGAGGACGCGGTGGACGGCGCAAACGATATCCTGCGCCATCTGGGCGCGCTGGCGGCAAAGGGCGAGCGTGTAGATACCGCAGTCGTCCAGTACGCGGTCAGCCTGCTGGAAAAGGGCGAGCTGGATCGGCTCGATAACCTGTATCAGGAGGTCGTGGCGACGACGTTCCGCGGGCGTCCCATCCGATGCAAGACGCTCGGTCAGCGCGACTATGTCCGCGCCATTAAAAAGCACACGCTGACCTTCGGCATCGGTCCGGCAGGCACGGGCAAAACCTATCTGGCGATGGCGATGGCGGTTGCCGCGCTCAAGGCGAAGGAAGTCGAGCGCATCGTGCTGACACGTCCGGCGGTTGAGGCGGGCGAGAAGCTGGGCTTTCTGCCCGGCGACTTGAACCAGAAGGTCGATCCGTATCTTCGCCCGCTGTATGACGCGATGTTTGACATGCTGGGCGCGGAAACCTGTCAGCGCATGCAGGAGCGCGGCGTCATTGAGGTTGCGCCGCTGGCGTATATGCGCGGACGCACGCTGTCGGACGCCTTCATCATTCTGGACGAAGCGCAGAACACGACGACGGAGCAGATGAAGATGTTCCTGACGCGCATGGGCTTCCGTTCCCGCATCGTGGTGACGGGCGACCCGTCGCAAATCGACCTGCCGCGCGGCAAGCGCAGCGGATTAACCGAGGCGGTCGAGGTGCTGGAGGGCGTGGAGGATATCGCCGTGCAGAGATTGACGCATCACGATGTGGTGCGCCATGAGCTGGTGCAGGCAATCGTCCGCGCTTATGACGAGCATGCCGCCGCCCGCGCAAAGGAGGATGGAAGCGATGGACGCTACGCGCAAGACCGCCCGCAAATGGATTGACAGCCTGAGCACGCGCGTGCAGCAGGTGCTGTTTGCGGCGGCGACCTACCTCATTCTGCTGGCCATCTGCATGCTGGCGATTTCGCCGGAGCAGTACGATTTGAGCGTCGGCGACGTCGCGCCCAAAACGATTACGGCGAGCAAGGATATCGTAGACGAAATCACGACTGCGCGGCGCAGACAGGCGGCGTCGGACGCGGTTTCACCGGTCTATTATAAGGACGATACGGTTTCCGATACGGTGCTTTCGGAGATGGACGCCATCTTTTCGGAGATGCGTTCCGTGCGCGAGCTGGGCGAACAGATTCGAACGGCATGGGGCGAGGAGGGCGGTTCGTTCACCGATGCGGACTATACGCAGGCGTCCGGTCTGCTCACTCGTCTGACGCTGAGCAATTATCAGCTCCGCACGCTGATGAACACCAGCGAAAGCGATTTTGAGAGCCTCTGTCAGTCGCTGGCCTCCGCAACGCGGACAGCCCTGGTCTCCACCATTACAGAGGGACAGATTAACGACGCCATCAACAACATTCAGCAGATTGTCGCGTACAATACGCGCACCGACCTGTGGTATAACGTGGCGATTCCGACGCTGCGCAAATGCCTCAAGCCGAACATGCTGATTGATCAGGAGGCGACGGAGGAAAACCGCCAGCGGGCGAGCGACGCCGTTGAGCCGACCGTCTATAAGCAGGATCAGAACATCGTCGTCAAGGGCGACCGCGTAACGGCGGAACAGATTGCCGTTCTGGATTCGCTCGGTCTGCTGGAGGGCAACAGCGTCGATTATCCGCTGTATATCGGCACGGCGGCAACGCTTGCGCTGATTCTGGCGGCAACATGGCTGTACGTGTGGCTCTTTGCGCCGCAGATGCTGACGATGGGCATGAGCGCGCTGGTTCTGCTGATTTCGGGCGTGCTGACCGTGCTGCTGAGTCTGGTGATGGGCGAATATTTGAGCGTCAACGCGATGCCCGTCGTGCTGGGCGCGATGCTTGCCGCCAATCTGCTGGGTACGCGCCCGGCGTATGTGGTCAATCTGGCGGTGAGCATGCTGATTACCTTCCTGACGGCGAAGGGAACGGGGCTTGTGACCGCGCAGACGCTGAGTGTGCTGATGATGAGCGCAATCGGCGGCATGGTTGCGATTTATATGCTCCGCAGGAACACGGCGCGTGTGATGGTCGTCGTCAGCGGGCTGGTGGTCGGCGTCGTCAATTTCCTGATTCTGCTCTGCGTGCGCGCGCTGACGTCTAACGACATGAGCAGCGTATGGAACGATGCGATGTATGCCATCGGCGGCGCGGTGGTTTCCGCCGTGCTGTGCGTCGGCTTGCAGCCAATCCTTGAAACGGCGTTCAATCTGGTCACGCCGTCCAAGCTCATCGAGCTTTCCAACCCGAATCAGCCGCTTCTGCGCCGGCTGATGATTGAAACGCCGGGCACATATCATCATTCGATGGTCGTTGCGAATCTGGCGGAGGCGGCGGCGGAGGCGGTCGGCGCGAATGCGCTGCTTGTCCGTGTCGGCGCGTATTACCACGACATCGGCAAGCTCATCCGTCCGTTGTATTTTAAGGAAAACCAGATGGGCGAAAACCCGCATGACAAAACCGACCCGCGCGTATCCACGGCGATTTTGACCGAGCATACGCGCGACGGCGTTGAACTGGCGCGCAGACATCATCTGCCCGAACCGATTATCGACATGATTCGCCAGCACCATGGCGATACGCCGGTCATGTACTTCTATGCCAAGGCGGTCAAAATGTTCGGAGAGGAAAATGTGGATATCCGCGATTTCCGCTATGACGGCCCGAAGCCGCAGACCTCGGAAGCCGCAATCCTGATGCTCTCGGATACGGTCGAAGCTGCCGTTCGCGCCTTGCCCGACCCGACGCAGGAAAAGATATCGGCGCTGATTCGCAAGCTGGTGCGCGGCAAGATGGAGGACGGTCAGCTGGATGAATGTACGCTGACCTTCCGCGATATCGGTAAAATCTGCTCGGCGTTTGAAACGGTGCTTCAGGGCGTGTTCCATGAGCGCATCGAGTATCCGAGCGTCGATTTGAGCCGCGCACAGCATCACGGCGAGGACAAAACGAGCCGAAAGCAGACGGTCGGCGCAAAACAGACGGAGGTTAAGCCATGATTCTCGAATTTGAGGACGAAAAGGGTCTGCTCGACGAACAGGCGCGCGGGCTGATGCAGCTCTGCGCGGACGCGGCGCAGAGGACGGAGGGCGTGAGCTGTCCGCTGTCCGTATTCATCAGCGTCGTCGGCGATGAGCAGATTCGCGAAATCAACCGTGAGCAGCGCGGCAAGGACGCCGCGACAGATGTTTTATCCTTCCCGACCGTCAATTACCCCAAGGGAAAGACGGCGGGGCAGTGCGAGCCTCTGCTCCGCGAGGAATATGATCCGGACACGGATGCGTGTGCGCTGGGCGATATCGTGATTTCCATGGATCATGTTCGGGCGCAGGCAGCGGAATATGGACACAGCGAGCGGCGCGAATGCGGCTATCTGCTTACACATGGGCTGTTTCATCTGATGGGCTACGACCATATGACCGACGAGGACAAGCCCGTCATGCGTGCGATGGAGGAAAAATCCCTCGCATCCATCGGGCTGACGAGAGAGGAGTAAACGGGATGACAGACGAAAGACTGCTTGAAATGGCAATCGAAGCCAGAAAGAACGCCTATGTGCCGTATTCCGGCTATGCGGTCGGCGCGGCGCTGGAAACCAAAGACGGACGCGTTTTCACCGGCTGCAACGTCGAAAATGCCGCCTACGGCAACACGCTCTGCGCCGAGCGCACCGCGCTGGTGAAGGCGGTCAGCGAGGGATATCGCGAATTCACGAAGGTCGCCATCGCTGCGAGCGGTTCTGCGCCGTATCCCTGCGGTGCATGCCGCCAGTCGCTGTATGAGTTCGCGCCCGATTTGGAGGTCTTTGTGACGTGGGACGGGCATGTCGACCGCGTGCCGCTGGCAGAGCTGCTGCCGTATGGCTTCGGGCCGTCGTCTTTGGGCAAATAAAACCGGATAACCGGATGAGGAAATAAAAAAGTGAAGAACGAAACGAAATTTCTTTCGGGCTTTGCCGCAATTGTCGGCCGCCCGAATGTCGGAAAATCCACGATGATGAACGCGATGGTCGGCGAAAAGGTCGCCATCGTTTCCAACCGTCCGCAGACGACCCGCAACCGCATCATGGGCGTCGTGACGGACAAGGACTGGCAGATTGTTTTCCTGGACACGCCGGGTCTGCATAAGCCGCGCACGCGTCTGGGCGAATACATGGTCAAGAGCGTACAGGATGCCATGGACGGCATTGACGTGCTGCTGGTGCTGGTGGACGCCAACGAGATCGGTGCGCAGGATCGCGCCATTGTCGAAGAGATGAGCGGGCGCAAGGTGAAGAAGATCCTTGTGCTGAACAAGACGGACATCGTCGAGGAAGCGCGGCTCATGGCGGCGATTCAATCCTTTGCGGAGGCGGGCTACGACGCCATCGTGCCCGTCAGCGCACGCACGGGCAAGGGCATGGACGAGCTGAAGAAGCTCATCGTGTCCTATCTGCCGGAAGGTCCCAAGTACTTCCCGGACGACATGATGACCGACCAGCCGGAACGCCAGATTTGCGCGGAGATCATCCGCGAGAAAGCGCTGCTGCATCTGCGCGAGGAAGTGCCGCACGGCATCGGTGTCGAGATGATGGCAATCAACAAGCTGAGCGACAACATGACGGAGATTCACGCGACGATTTACTGCGAGCGTGCGAGCCACAAGGGCATCATCATCGGCAAGAAGGGCGCGATGCTGCGCACCATTGGCGCGGAAGCGCGGCGCGACATTGAGAATCTGCTCGGCACGAAGGTGAATCTCCAGCTTTGGGTCAAGATTCGCGAGGACTGGCGCAACCGCATGGACGACCTGCGCACGCTGGGCTACGAGAGCAACTGACGCCCTCAGGACGGGCACTCCGTTTGCATACGCAGCGAGGACGGCCTGTTCGCGGTGAAAAAAACAATTCTTTTTGGAAAAAACTGAAACAAACGCCGCGGTTCTCTCGTCTTATAGACAGAAGGAAACGCGGCGTTTTTCGCACGGGAAGGAGGGAGGACATGAAAAGATGGGGAATCATCCTAGCGGCGCTTCTGCTGACGGTGGGATGTGCGCTGGCCGACGACGGCGGCTTCGGGCTGGACAACGAGCGGGCGCAAGCTATCCATTGGGAATATTCGGGTGCGGTGATTGAGGATTATGCCGAGGTCGAAACGGCGGAGCGGTCGTTTGCCTTCATCCTGTTTAAGCAGGAGCAAAGGCGGATGATGAAGGTTTACTTTGCCAGCAAATTCGGCTGGACGGATTGGTTTGCGACGGCGGAGGGCGTGCCGCAGGGCGGACGCGGTCGGCTGGAAACGGATGGGGAATCCGTCACGGTTTCGGCGGCGGACAGGAACGGCGGCCTGCGGACGATCACCTACGCATGGGACGCGGCGATGCCGAACGAGCCGAAGGGCACGGCGGAGAGCCGGAAACAGTTTGTCGGCGGTTTCAGGCTGACGGCGTATGACGGCACGCGGGTGGACGCGGACGGCGTGATCCATTTTGCCGAGGGTGATGCGAAGGTCGAGCTGCTGAATGATATGCGCTATCTGGCTTACGGCAATCTGCCCAAAACGCGAAAAAAAGCGCTGGAAAACAGCGATGTGCCGCCGGGGTTCAGCTTTTTCAGCCCGCGCTGGAACACGCTTTTCGGGCAGGTTGTGCCGCTTTCGGCGAATCACAGCCGCAAGGTTTATCTGGGTCCCGGCAGGGATTACCCGCGGGCGGGGAACGGCAAGGCGGCGGTCGGCACGAACGGCTGGGTGCAGGTGTTCGGCCAATACGACGGCTGGCTGCTGATTCAATACCACATCGACGGGAATCATTATCGAATCGGCTGGATTGAAAAAAGCGTGCTTCCTGCGGGAACAAAGGTCGAGCGGCTGAAAATCAGCGATTTCCGGGAAACGTATCAGCAGGAGATTACGGCGGATTGCGTGATGACAGATGATCCGCTGGGGAGCGGCGCGGCGATTGCCCATCTAAAGGCGGGGCAGAAGGTCTGGAACCACGCTTTTCTGGGCGCGGAGTGGGAAATGATCACCGTGGAGATCGACGGGCAATGCTATTGGGGCTTTGTCCCGACCAACTGCATGTCGCATGGATGATGGAGGGAAAACATGAAAAGAGTCGTTTTGTGGGTTTGCACGCTGCTGATGACGCTGATGGCGTCGGTTTGCGTTGCGGGAACGTATTCGCCGTATTTCGCGACCGAGCCGCCGCGGGAGGTGCGCGAGCACGTAGCGAGCCGCTGGCCGGATTACGAATTCGAGGATTACTGCGAGGTGCGCGGTACGTCGAAGGGCGACTACGGCTTTGCGCTTCTCCATAAGCAGAGCGAGCGCATTCTTGTCGGTTATCATCGGGTGAACGGCGAGATGAAATACTGGCTCAAGAACGCGGGCGCTGTGCCGCAGGGAAAGGAAGAAGCGTGGTTTGACGTTGGCACGGCAGGGTGGATAGACGAAACGGATTGGATCGGGAATTTCACGGGCAGACAGGTTTACGATGACGGCCTGTGTTTTTCCGTGACCCAACTGGATGAATCGGGCGAAAGCTATGAAAAAATGGTGGTGTATCGCTGGGAGAACGGCATGTTCCGCCTGAGCAGCTACCACAAAACGGAAGGCGGTGGGATTCGCGTTTCGGATGACAAGCTGGATTTTATCGACTGGTCGAACGTCGTTTACCGCGGCGCGGTGCAGGGCGCCGTTCAGCGCGATATCCGCTATGTGTCGTTTAACGCGCTGCCGACATGGATTGACGACGCGAAGGCGAAGCTGACGGTCGCGCCGAATCTGAAGGACGGCGCATTTACCGCGCAGAAGGTCAAATTCACCGGCGGGCAGAAATATCCGGTTTATACGGGCCCCGGCGAGGACTATGTGCGCAGCGGCAACGGCAAGGGACTCGTCAGCACGAACGGCTGGATTGAGGTCTATGGGCAGAAGGACGGCTATATCCTCATTCAATACAGCATCGACAGCAGCCATTACCGCTTTGGCTGGATTGACAGGAACGCCCTGCCCGAAGGAACGAGCGTGCCGGCGATGGACTTTGCGGGCATTTCGGCGGATACGCTTTCCGAAATCACGCAGGATACCTTCCTGACGGATGACCCACTGTTCAGCCAGAAAAAGCTGTGCAGCTTGAAGGCGGGACAGACCGTCAGCTGGCTTGCCGTACTGAACAATGATTGGGCGTATGTGCTGGTCAACGTGAATGGCAAGATGATGTGCGGCTTTGTTCGGACGGATTGCATTGTGAATGGATGATACGGGCATCGTGACGGTTTGTACCGAAAAGCCTGATGAACCGAAAAAGGAAATCCCGTGCTTTTGTTTTGAAAAAAACAAGGGTGCGGGATTTTAATTTTTAAAGTCATAAATCATTAGATATGAAATATATTACATATGGGGATACAAGTCGCCAACATAATAGGGTGAAGGAGCGTTGTTATGAATGGGAAGGAAAACGCCGAATGTTCATCGGCGTCGGCGCAAAGGGCATCGCAGACAAGAGAGAGCATAAAGGAAGAAAAGGATGTGCGCGGAATCCATCTGATGCTGGCGGAGGACAATGAGCTGAACGCCGAAATCGTAAAAGCTCTGCTGGAAAAACGGGGAATCACGGTGGATGTTGCGCAGGACGGGCGAAAGGCGTTGAAGATGTTCAAGAGTCACGGTTCGGGAACGTATTCTTTGATTCTGATGGATATGATGATGCCCGATATGGATGGACTCCATGCGACGCGGGCGATTCGCGCGCTGATACGCGAGGACGCCCGAACCATTCCCATCGTCGCCATGACAGCCAACGCTTTGGGAGAGGACGCGCAGAAATGCCTTGCGGCGGGTATGAATATGCATTTGTCCAAACCGATTCGAATCGAAGAACTGGTTGCCTTGATTGCAAGGCTTTGCCAAAGAAAATAGCGGGCTGAGCCTGCCTGCGCTTCTGCCGAGGTCAGACGGCCACGAGGGGTACGGGAGAGGAAGCCGATCTGCATGAGATAAGGCTCGCAGACATCTTCGATGGTCGCGCG
>URJN01000050.1 GCA_900548125.1 uncultured Eubacteriales bacterium | reverse complement strand
GGATGTGTTCGCCCTGCTCGTTCTTCTCATAGTCAAAGCCGTAGCTGCCCGTTTTTCCATTCAGCTGATAGGTCAGCGTCACGATGACGCGGTCTGCGCCCGTCGTTTTGCACGCAACGCCCGTCTCCGTCACAGTCGCATCCGGAAACGCATCGGTGAATGTCTTGACCGCCATCTCCCGCACGACCGGAACAAAGCTCCAGTCGCCGCTTGCGCTTCCGCTCTGCGGCGTATCCAGCTGTTCGCTCTTGAGTTTTTCGCCGACCTCGTGCAGTGTGCCTTCGATTTTCGTGCATCCCGAAAGCGTGATGACCAGTGCCGCAAGAAGCATCGCGCAAATGATTTTTTTCATATTTTTCTCCTTTTATCCCCATGCCTTTTTCAGTGCTTCCAGCCCCTGACGTATGGCATCCTCGTCCATGCCGGAAAAGCCCAGCAAGACGACGCGGTTCGCCTCGCCCGTTCCCTGCATCACCGCGTAATCGCACAGCCGCGTCAGGTGGACGCCTGCCCGCTCTGCCAGTGGAATCAACTCGCCTGCCGCCGCCCGTCCGCCCGCTTTGAGCAGCACGTGAAGCCCTGCGCCGCAGGGCGCGACCTCGCCCAGCTCCAGCTTTTTCGCCGTGTCGGTCAGCGTTTGCATCCGCGCCCGATAGACGACGCGCATCCGCGCAATATGCCGCTCCAGATAGCCGCCTGCGATAAACTTGCGCAGGGTTTCCTGCTCAAAGCCCGGTACGGTACACGCCGCGTGCATCGCGCGATAGCGCGGCACAAGCTCCATCGGCAAAACCATGAAGCTCAGGCGCAGTCCCGGCGCAAGCGTCCGCGAAAACGTGTTCATATAGACGACCTGACCGCCGCCCTCCATCGCGCGGAGAGCCGGCGCGTTGGCGCCGCTGAAGCGAAACTCGCTGTCGTAGTCGTCCTCCAGAATATAGGCTCCGGTTTCCCGCGCCCAGCGAAGCAGTGCTTCGCGCTGACCGGTCTGCATCTCCTCGCCGGTCGGGAATTGATGGGTCGGGGTGACATACGCCGCGCCCGCGCCGCCCGCATACAGCGACCGGATGTCGATTGCTCCATCGCAAAGCGGCGTCGGCACAATCCTCGCACCGCTGGCGACCAGTATGCGCCGCACGCGGGAATAGCCGGGATCCTCCACGGCAAAAAGGCGTTCGCGCCCGATAAGCGAAACGAGCGCGGAAACCAGCACCTCTGTTCCCGAGCCCAGAACGATGGCGTCCGGAGAGACATCCACGCCGCGCATCCTGTGCAGATAGCCGGCAATCTCCCGACGGAGTGCCGCGTCGCCCTGCGGGTCGCCGGAAAGCAGCAGGGTCGTGCTTTGCTCGCTGAGCACCTCGCGCATCAGCCGCGCCCACGTCGCGTAGGGAAAATGCCCCGCATCTGCCGCGCCTGTTCCGAAATTCCAGCGGACGGGCGGCTTTTCGGTTCGCTGTGTCTCTGCCGCTGCAAACGGCTGGCTGAGGGCATAGATGCCGCTTCTGGGGCGGCTTTCGCATCGCCCTTCGCTGATGAGCCGCGCATACGCCGCTTCAACCGTCGCCGTGCTGATGTTCAGATGCGCCGCCAGCTCACGCTTGGAGGGCATGCGTTCGCCCGGACGGATGCTGCCGCGCTCCATGTCCCCGCGCAAGGCGGTATACAGCTGCTCGGTCAGCGTCGTGCGGCTGTTTGGATTCAGATTGCAGGTGAACATCGTTATCCTTCCACCTCACAGTGCGCCCATTCCCGTACATGATCCCACGCGACATAGAAGCCCGCGCCATGGCTGCAAAAAACGCTTCCCGGCGGGTTCTTTGTGTCGGCAAGCGGATCATATCCGCTCTTTTTTACGATTTCCTCTTGATTTCTGCATGGCTCATAACGCCAAAAGCCCGACATGAGCCGACCGTGTCCTCTTGTGGACGCGGCGAACTTCGTCGGATAATTCCAGAACATCGCCGCCGTGCAGCTTCCCGTCAGCGTCACTTCATCTTCTTCCGTTTCCGGTGCATCCAGCTGTGCGCCGATGCGCAGAAGCTCACCCGTTACGCGGCTGAGGGCATCCAGCGGCATCGCCAGTTCAAACCGCACGACCGGTTCGAGCAGCACATTGTCCGCCTGCATCAGAGCGTTTCGAATGGCGCGGCAGGTTGCTTCGCGGAAATCGCCGCCCTCCGTATGCTTGAGATGTGCGCGTCCCGCAATCAGGCGAATCCGCACATCCGTCAGCGGGCTTCCGGTCAGCACGCCGGGATGCGTCCGCTCAAAGACATGCGTTTCAATCAGCCTCTGCCAGTTGAGGTCAAGCGTATTGGGCGGGCAATCCGCCGAGAACGTGATGCCGCTCCCGCGTTCCCCAGGCTCAAGACTCAGCCACACCTCCGCATAATGGCGCAGAGGCTCATAATGCCCGATGCCGATGACGGGCGCATCAATCGTTTCCTGATACAGCACATGCGGGGGAAGCACGCGCACCTCGTCGCCAAAGCGCGTCTTGAGCAGCGTTTCCAGAATTTCAATCTGTACCGCGCCCATCACGCCGACGGATACGCCGCCTTCTTCCGGCGTGACCGCCAGCAGCGGGTCTTCTTCCTCCAGCTCACGCAAATGGGCAAGCAGCGCCGTGAGATCCAGCGGCGGCACGGGTTCCACCCTGACGCTCATCAGCGGCACAAGCTCCGCCCTGTCCTCCGTCAGCTCTGCGCCGATGCGTTCTCCGGGGCGGACATCCAGCCCCGCAACCGCCGCCGTCCTTCCGGCAGAAAGCTCGCCGAGCGTCGTCAGCTTGCCGCCCTGCGGCAGCATCAGCGCGGAAACCTTCTGCATGCCGCGTACCGTGCTGACCTCGTCCCTCACGCGCAGAACGCCCGCCGTCGCCTTGATATAGGCATAGCGGACGCCGCCGACGCGCCGCACGCGGTAGACCTGACCGGCAAACGGCAGACTTTCCCGGCTTGCCCAATCCGTTTTGCAGAGCGCGGCAATCGCCCGCATCAGTTCATCCACGCCCGTTCCCGTCAGCGCACTTCCTGCCAAAATGGGAAACAGCGCACCGTTTAAAAAAGCACGGCGCGCTCCATCCAGATAATCTTCTCTTTTTGCGCAATCGGAAAAATGCGCTTCCAAAAGTGCTTCATCCCTCGCGGCAAGCTCTTCTTTCAGCGCATCTGCGTCCGCGCCGGTCATCGGCACACAGTCGCCGCTGAGCAGCCGCTGCATCTGCGCCGTCACCCGCGCCGCATCCGCGCCTTCCCGGTCGGTCTTGTTGAGAAAAATCAGCGTGGGAATGCGCTTCTTTCTGAGCAGTTTGAAGAGCGTCACCGTGTGGCTCTGCACGCCTTCCACGCAGGACACGACCAGCAGCGCCGCATCCAGCACGGAAAGCGCACGCTCCATTTCGCCGGAAAAATCGACATGCCCCGGCGTGTCCATCAGCGTGACAAAAAGCGGCTCTCCGCTTTCCGTATGCCACTCAAGCGCAGCCTGTTCGGTAAAAACCGTAATGCCTCGTGCGCGTTCCATCGGATCATCATCCATGAACGCGTCGCCGTGGTCTACGCGTCCGCAGGTTCTGATCACGCCCGATCGGCAGAGCATCTGCTCGCAAAGGGTCGTCTTGCCCGCATCAACGTGCGCCGTCACGCCAAGGGTCAGGTTCATGTCGTTTCCTCCGCCGGTTCGCTGTCCTGCTTTGCGTTCTCGTCCTCTTCGCGTATCCTTTCAAGAACCGCGTTCACGACCTTTTGCTCATGTCGGGTGAACTTGCGCCCCTTCAGATACGCCTGCGCCATCTCCGGTCTGCGCCGCAGGGTGATATACAGCGATTCACTCATCTGCCAATCGACGATATGCGCATGGTTGCCGTTGAGCAGCGGTTCCGGAACGGTCAGCCCTTCAAACTCACGCGGGCGGGTATACTGCGGATATTCCAGCAGACCGGAGGAAAAGCTCTCCGTCTGTGCACTTTCCTCGCATCCCAGCACGCCGGGAACCAGCCGCGCCACGCAATCCACCAGCACCATCGCCCCCAGCTCGCCGCCGGTCAGCACATAATCGCCGATGGAAATCTCTTCATCGATGCACAAATCGAGCGCCCGCTGATCCACGCCTTCGTAATGCCCGCAGAGCAGAATCAGCTCATCCTCTTTGGCAAGCTCTTCCGCCTTCTTCTGCGTCAGCGTTTCTCCCCGCGGGGAAAGGTAGATGCGGCGCACGTTCTTTTTGTCGCCCTGCACATCGCGCACGGCGTCCACAATCGGCTGCGCCAGCATGACCATGCCCGCGCCGCCGCCAAAGGGCGCGTCGTCCGTGTTGTGATGCTTGTTTTTAGAATAAGCGCGGATATCGACCTCGCGGATCTCCATCAGTCCGGCTTTCTCCGCACGCCCCAATATGCTGGTATGCAGCGGCGTGAACATCTCCGGAAACGTCGTCAGGATGGTGATCTTCATGGTTCCTCCGTCTTGTTCTCCGTCGAAAGGAGCGTCATTTCCTGCTTGGCAAGCTCTTCCAGCACGGCATACATCTTTTCTTCCTGCGTCGCGATTTCAAGAATCTCGATTTCGCGCAATGTAATGGTTTCTTCCTCCGCCTCGCGTCCGAAGAAATCCATCAGGCGCAGCTTGAGCCTCAGTCCGTTCGCCTCCAGCACTCTGCCGGTAATCATATCGTCGCCCATGATGACAGAAACGATATCCCTGCGCTCCTTGCATGCCAGCAGCACGCTGAGCATCAAATCGGTATCCTCGGCGGGTGCTTCCGTAAAAAAGCAGCGGTGACGCTGCTTGTGGTACGCCATCAGCATCGCCAGCCGCTGTTCATATTCCTCGCCCGCAAGCACCTGAATGACGTCCTGATTGCGGCGCACGCGCCAGCCGTCAATCTGCCCCCACGGGGACAGGTCGCACATCAGCACATGCTGTCCGTCCACTGCTTCCACAAAGCCCGCGGAGAATCCTTCCGGATCCTCCGGATCGGTATAGACGGACGCCAGCGCGCCCTGCGCCGCCAGTATCCTGAGCAAATATACCATATAACCGTTGGTCATAGTCTACCCTTTCAAAACCCTTAATACCTTCTCATCGGCAGATAGAACCTTCTGTTTCCCCAGATATCCACGATCATCACGCAGGGTTCGCCCGCGCAGACGGGCATTTCCAGCGTCGCCGCCAGCTCGGGGGTCGCCGCGCTCCTCGCGCTCAGCGCACACCGCCTGTATACATCGCCCTGTACAAAGCCGCAGCTCCACTGGTCGATGGCATCCATTCCGCTGATACCCGCTGCCTGCGCCTTTTCGCTTTCAAAGCTGATGAGCCGAACCGTGTAGGACGTAATCGCGGGAAAGACCTCTGCTTCCACGCGGCAATCGTCCTCGCCGCACGGTGCTTCAACCTCAAACGCATAATCCAGTGCCTGCCCCGCCGTACCTTGGGAAAGACGCTTGCCCGCCGTCGCAATGGCAAGCGCGCTTTGGTCTACGCAGAGAAAACGCCTGCCCAGATTCGCCGCCGCGACAGCCGACGTTCCGCTTCCCGCGAACAGGTCGCAGATGAGGTCGTCCTCCTGAGAGGAACAGCTCACGATGCGTTCAAGCAGCTTCAGCGGCTTCTGCGTTTCGTATCCGGTGCGCTGAGGATCCTTCTGCTGCAAATGGCTGATATCGTCCCAAACATCGCCGGGATAGGCAGGCTCATCGTCATAATAGCGATATTCCTTGCCGCCGGATACGATTGAGCGATAGCTGCGCCCGTTTTCATCCACGGCGCGGCGCATGTGGTTGCTTCTGGATTCGTTCCGCGCAACAGGCACCGCCTTGAGGTTAAAGTAATAGGACTTCGAGCGC
Organism: uncultured Eubacteriales bacterium; assembly: GCA_900548125.1. Lineage (GTDB taxonomy): Bacteria > Bacillota > Clostridia > Christensenellales > Aristaeellaceae > Ventricola. The sequence goes on along the minus strand of URJN01000050.1, from coordinate 5,066 downwards.
GCATAGAACAAAATCACGTCGTGCTTGCGCGGGAAATAGCTTCTCGCGCGTCCGCCCGTCTGATAGCTCCAAATAATCTCGTTGAGGAAATTATTTTCACCGAAAACCTCATCCATCAGCAGCCGCAGATGCGCATACATCCGGCTGTCAATATGCAGAAAGATGGTGCCTTCTTTTTTAAGCAGCTCCCTTGACAGAATCAGCGTCTCGCGCATCATCGTCAGATAGTGGCTGCGATCCTCCCACCGGTCATCATAGGCGGGCAGGCTCAGGCTTGGCGAACCGGTGCGGTATCCCTTTGCGCCCACGCGCATCTTCATTTCAAACTGCTTGCCCGTGTTAAACGGCGGATCCAGATAAATCGTTTGAACCTGACCTTTGAACCGAGCCAGAAGTTTTTGACCTTCCTCCGGCATTTTCGCCTGTATCAGCGTACCCCTGCTCTCCCGGCAAGCGTGCCTTTCTGCGGCGCAATGGATATATGTGCAGGGCATAGCCTCCACCTTCCTTAATCGCAATCATGCGTAGCTTTCTTCTGAATGGTCAATCGCGCGCCTGATTCACAGACACGTTCCCTAATATAGTATTATACTGTGTTTTTCCTTTTTTTACAAGAGGCGGCAACGAATGCCATGCGGGTTTTGTGGACACGAGGCTACCCCTTTTTAACACCAATGCCTCCTTCGAACGCCCATACCGCATCTTGCGCCGCATCAGGCAGCGTGTTATAATATATTTTTAGGCTTAGATTGTCATTGTTTTAAAGGTTGACACTCGGAGGCTTTGCCCCAATCTCAGTCAGAAAACCTTTTTTCCCGCACCTGTTTTCGCTGTCAGACGCTGTGTTTCAATGCACGCCCGCGGCGGTCTTTTCATGTCAAATGCCGTTCTCCGCGCCCGCGGGCTGCTGGGCGACCTCACGCCGCTGAAAACCGACTGCGGACGTCTGTGCGGCGGCGCATGCTGTCAGGGCGACGAGCAGACGGGCATGCTGCTCTTTCCCGGTGAAGAACACAGCTTTGAGGATTGCGATTTCGGGCACGTAATTCCGGCGAACTTTTCCCTTGCCGGCAGGGACGTGCAGCTCTTTGTCTGCTCCGGACATTGCAGCCGTGAAAGCCGCCCGCTCGCCTGCCGCCTGTTTCCGCTCTTCCTTCGTTTCCGCAAGGATGGCTCGACGCGCATCCGCATGGATTCCCGCGCTTTCAGTGTCTGTCCCTTGTGCGGTTACGGGATGGATGCGCTGCATGACGAGTTCATTTCCGCCGCACGATGCGCCTACGACGCGCTGCTGGAGGACGCTGACTGCGCGGCGTTCCTTAAAGCGTTGGATGACGAACTGCGGCTTTAATCGCCTGGTTACAGTACAACGCTTGCCGTATAACCGCCCGATGTTCCCAAATAGAGCGTGCCGTTGGCGATGGATGCAGACTCATACGCGGCATTCAAAAGCGTCGTCGCATTTTCGCCGTTGACATCGCAGGTCATCACGCCTTTGTTCGTCAGCTCAATAACCTTTTGCCCATAGACGAGCAGACAGGTCGCCCCGTCGCGCCGAATGGTCGCGCTTTGCCCGTTCATCACGCGGACAATCGAGCCGCCCGAGCGCACCAACAACGCCTGACCGCACTGAACCGCCTGATCTGCCGCGCCGCTGTAAAGCGTCGTCTGCTGTCCCGTCGTGATGGAGAAGGATACCACGCCATCCTGCGTGACACAGAGCAGCGCGTTCCCCTGCACATCGAGCGAGAAATCGCTGACGCCGGTCATCAGCTCGCTTTCTTCTCCGGAAAGCGTACGCTCCTTGAGTGCCGCGTTTGCATCCAAAATATACATCACGCCGTCATGCAGCGCAAATTTTAAGACGATGCCCGCACGCAGAAGCACTTCGCGGTTTCCGCTCTGCGTGTTCAGCCGAATGACGCAGTCCTCTCCCCCATCGCTGGCGACATAGTAGAGTTTTCCGTTCGTCAGATGCAGAAAGCGCGGCACATCGCGTGAAAGTAGGCTTGCGGACGCGCCGTTATAGGGGCGCTTGACCAGCATGCCTCCCTGTGCGGCGTCCGCACCGTACAGCGCGTTTCTGTCGCTGACAACGATACCGCCGCCCGCAAGACTCGCCTGATACGCACCGTTCAGGCGGTATTCCTCGTTCTGCCGACCGCTGTTGTCCGCAGACTGGTGCGCAACCTGCGCCGTGACTGCGCTGCTGGCATACAGTCTGGATTGTGTGCCGCTGCCCGCCGCGCCGTCTGCCGTCAAGCCGTTCGCCTGCTGAAACTGGCGGACGGCTTGTTCTGTTGCGCTGTCATAAACGCCGCTTACAAAAGAGGCGGACAGGTAGCCCAGTGCCGCCAGCCGGCTTTGCACCTGTCTTACCTGTTCGCCGCTCATGCCCGCCGTCAGCACGTCGGATACCACAACGGTATCCGATGTGCTGCTCAGCTTGTCTCCGACGCGCACGCCGTTGGCATCCAGCGCGTCGTTTGAATAAATCAGTTTGAGGGACTGCGGACCTGCCGCGCCATCCACTTTCAGATTGTTCATTCTCTGGAAAGCCTTGGTCGCGTCAACGGTCGTCTGTCTGAATCTGCCGTTTACCTCTTTGCTGTTCAGATAGCCCAGCTCGGCGAGCCGCGCCTGATATTGGCGGACGTTTGCGCCCTCGCTCTCCCACTGGATGACCGTGGTCGTATCCGGAACGCTGGTCGGCTCGACGTAGTTTCCGCCGGTGCTGCCCGTGCTTTCCGAGCCGGATGAGCCGAAATACGCGCTGTAAGAAACCGCGCTGCCGCTATACAAAACGGAAAGCGTTCCCACGCCTGCGATTCCGTCCGCCGACAAGCCGTTAGCCTCCTGAAAGAGCTTGACCGCCCGTTCCGTACCCGAACCGAACTGCCCGTCCGGCGTGCTGCTCAGATAGCCCAGCGAAACCAGATACCGCTGCATAATCTGCACCTGATCGCTCTTGTCGCCGCGGCGCAGAACCGTATAGCTTCCGGAGGGAACGCTGCTGTCGTCGTCGTCATCCGGAATCGGCGTGATATCCGGCTCGACATAGCCGCTGCTTCCCGCGGAAACAACGCCGGAGCTGTTCAGCTTGTTCATCGTGCCCTTGCCCGCGATGCCGTCCGCGCCCAAGCCGTTGGCACTCTGGAACGCCTTGACCGCCGTCGTTGTTTCGCTTCCGAATCGTCCGTCGATGCGCCCGCTGTAATAGCCCAGCTCAAAAAGCCGTGCCTGAAGGTTGTATACGCCCTCGCCGCTGTCGCCTTCGCGCAGGGCGCCGTTCGTACTCGGCGCCGCCGTTGCGGTCGCCGCCTTGCAGCTTCCGCTGAGCTTTTTAAGCGTTGTCGCGCCCGCCGTGCCGTCCGCTGTCAGGTTGTTGTTTCTCTGGAACGCCATCAGCGCGGTCTGCGTTTCCGTTCCGAATACGCCGTCCGCAACGCCGCTGAGATAATTCAGCTCAATCAGCCGTTCCTGCAAAGCATAAACATCGTTGCCCGTCATGCCGACGGTCAGCGTGCGCGTCTGATCCGGATTGGCGGTCGTCACGGGGCTGGAGGCATATTTCGCATTGGCGGAATAGAGCTTCGTCTGCGTTGCGCTGCCCGCCTGTCCATCGGCGCTCAGCCCGTTCGCCCGCTGGAACGCTTTGACCGCCGACGCCGTCGTCGAGCCGTAAATGCCGTCCACGCCGCCGGAATAGTAGCCCAACTCTGCCAGACGTCCCTGCAATTTGCGGACCTCCAGTCCGGACGCGCCGCCCTTGAGCAGCACATAGGCGTTTTCCGTTGTGCTTGCGCTGACCGTCTTGGGCTGCGCGGAGGAAGAATAGAGCTTATCCTGCGTCTCACGCCCCGCAATGCCGTCCGCCGTCAGACCGTTGCGGCTCTGGAACTCGGTCACGGCACTCTGCGTCGCGGTCGAGTATTTGCCGTCCACCATGCCGGAATAATAGCCCAGCTCAACCAGACGCGCCTGCAAATCGCTGACGTCGTTGCCCGTCGAGCCGACGCGCAGGACGGGATAACCCGCATTGTAATCCTGCGTAGAGGTCACCCAGCTCTGCGCACCGGGCGCAGCGGTTGCAGCCGTGCGCGGCGTAGTCGTCGGCAGGCTTCCGCTCGACCAATCCTCCCATGTGCTTTGGTCGCTGGCACTCCATGTGTCCGGCGTAGGCGTCGGCGTTACCTTCGGCGCAGGCGTCGGCGTGCTCGTCGGCAGGGACTGCACCGTACCGAACGGAACCGTTCCGTTGGAGATTTCAAGCGGATCGAGCGTCGGGTCGGGCTGAATGAAGCAGCCCGTCATCGTCGCCAGCATTCCCGCCAGTATGACGCCAAGCAACGCCTTTTTGACGGATTTTCTCACGTTCAATTCTCCTCTCCCCGCAGAATCGCGTCCACCTCATCCAGTGAGCGAATGTCATAGGCAATCGGCAGACCTTTATCGTTTTTCAAGCCCTTCGGGTTAAACCAGCAGGCGTCAACATCCGCGTTCTTCGCTGCCGCGATGTCGCTGGAAAGCGAATCGCCCAGCATCAGCGCGCGGCGTTTATCCGCCACGCCCGCCAGCTCCATCGCCTTTTCCAGCATCAGCGGGGCGGGCTTTGCCGCGCCGACCTCTGAGCTGATGACCAGACCGGAAATCAACGGATTCAGCTCGCTTTTTGCCATGCGGCTGCGCTGAACTTCGCTGATGCCGTTGGTCACGATGATGACCGGAACCTGTTTGCTCCATCGCTCGACCGCCTGCAACGCGCCAGGCAGAAGCACGCTCTGCTGTCCCAGCGCGTCAACAAATGTGTCGCACATTTTCTGTGCATCGCCCGTTTTACCGACTGCTTTCAGGAAATCCTCAAATCGGCGCACACGCAGAACGCTCTGTTCGATTTTTCCCTGTTCAAGCAGCTTCCAAAGTCCCTCGTTGATTTCCGAGTAAATATGGAGCAGCTCAGGCGTTGCGCTGAACCCCATTCCTTCACAGGCGATGGCGAAAGCATTTTCTTCGGCTTTGGTAAAATCAAAAAGCGTATTATCCGCATCACAGAGCAGCACGTCGTA
>URJN01000049.1 GCA_900548125.1 uncultured Eubacteriales bacterium | reverse complement strand
CAGGGTTGTACCCTTTGGACTGATAGCTTTAAGCTTTCCGGAACCCCCGCTCGAAGCGGGGGTTTTCGTTTTTACAAAAAATCCCGATACGGCGAATCACCGTATCGGGATGTTGTTATGCTTTGCCCTTCGAGCTTACTTCATGACCTTCGGGAAGGTCTTGACGTCAGCCTCGGAAACCCACTGGGTCACAGCAGACTCATACGCCGCATCCTTTGCAGCGGAGAGCAGGCTGTTGTAGATATCGCTCTTGGTTTCCTCGGTCAGCTCCACCGCGCCCGGCGTAACGTCCGTCGCGTACTGGAGGATGTGGTAGCCATAGCTCGTCTTGACCAGCTCAGCGGAAATGTCGCCGACCTTTTCAAGGGCCATCGCCGCATCCTGGAAGCTCTGCTCGTAAACGGACAGACCCTCGCAGACCAGATAGCCGCGGCTCTTATTCGGCTCGTTCTTCATGCCGGTATCCTCGCCGTACTCTTCCAGCAGCGCGTCGAAGTCCTCGCCCGCCTGCGCACGCGCCAGCACGTCCTGCGCCGTCGCAAGGATTTCGTCGTAAGCCTCGGCGGTCACGGTTTCGAGCTTCGCGTTGGATTCATCCAGCGTCGCCTGAGCGGTCGCGATCGTCTCGTTCAGCGCGGCGATTTCCTGTTCGTGGCTCGCCTTGCTCTCCTCGTCATACTCGGCGGTATCGGTGCCGTTCAGCGTGTCGAGCTGCTTCTGCGCATCGGTCAGCGTCTTGTTCGCGCTGGTGATAGCGGTGTTCAGCTCCTTGATTTCGTTCTGCTTCTCCGTGCTGAAGCGGATGAGCAGGTTCTTCACGCCGCGGTAGCCTTCCGGCGCATAGTAGTTGGTCGTGCCGTTGTTCTCGGCGGTCACGTAGCCCGCCGGATTCGCGTCGTAGCTCTCCTTCTGGGTCGCAACGCGCTTATCAAACTCTTCTTGGACCTGCTCATCGGTCACCTCGACGCCCTCGGCAGCCTTCTCGCGAATCTTCTCGCGCTGCACGCTGGCGGTCTGGTTCTGCACGAAATAATCGCGCGTATAGCCGATATTGGTCAGGTCGTTGGTCAGCATTTCATCCAGCTCCGCGTTGGTCACGGTCGCCTTCGCTTCATTCTGCGTTGCCTCATCCGGCGTCGCCTCGTCCATGGTAGCCGCCGCAAGACGCTCGGCTTCCTCCTCGACGGTCTCCATATCCGGATAGTTCTGGTAGCGGATCATCTGCTTGTAGAAAGAGAACATGCTGTCCGCATAGCTCTCCACGTCAGCGGCATCCTCTTCCGGAAGCGGCTCGAAGCCGAATTCCTTCATCTTGTCCTGAAGCACGATGCTTTCAATCATCTGCTCAAGTGCAGCATCGCCATACGCCTTCACGTCGTCCTCGGTCAGCTGCATCGACACGCCGAAGTACTGCTGATAATACTGCTGATAGTAGCTGGCAAGATAGTCGCGGTAGGCTTCCCACTCCGCTTTGGTAACCTCTGTACCGTTGACCTTGGCAACCACCTGCGCGCCGTCCAGTTCCTTGTCGTAGCCAATCAGGTTGCAGCCGGAAAGCAACATTACCATTGCAAGCAGCAACGCGACCAGCGCGAATCTCTTATTCATGTTCGTTCTCTTCCTTTCAGCCTCTACTCGGCAACATACGGTTAATTATAATAATCCGTCAGTCAATTGTCAAGCATGCGGGCACAGTTGTTGCCCGAACTGCGCTTATTTTGTCCATTTCAGGCTTATTTTTCACAGGTCTGTGCTTTTATTCGCCGTATACGCGCACGCCGTATATTTTTTGAAGCGTGCTGTTGGGCCAATTCTCCGCGTCTTTGTCCAGCGTGATATCCATCGTAAAGCGCGAATGGCTTTGTACGCTCTGTACGCTGACGCTCTCCGCGCCCGCTTCCGCCGCCTCGGTGATTTCAGCAATCTGCTTTCCCCATGCCGCTTCCTGCGCGGCGACCTCGCGCACAGCCTGAACACCTCCGTAAGCCAGCAGCAGCGCGGCAATCGGAAGCACCGCCAGCTTTGCCGCGTCAAACATATCGCTCTGCGCGTCGATATCACCCAGCAGCGTCAGCACACTGACCATCAGCAGCGCCAACACGCCGGTAAACGACCTGTCCGACAGCTCCGGCGAGGCGACCATGGCGTAAGCGCACAACAACGCCGCCGCCGCGAACCACATCGCGCGCATCGTCCGCATGTTCACGTTCATCGCCCTGCCCAGCGCATGCACAAGCATCAGTGCCGCAAGCAGCACGCCCGCATACACGAACGTATACAGCGTAATGCGCGCCAGACGCGCCGCGATTTCAACCATCATCGAATCATATACATAGGAAGATGCCCGCGCAAAGTTGCCCGGCGCAAGAATCATCACCGCCGCGCCGCACGCCTGCGCCAGCACGCACAGATTAGCGCAGACGCCGATCGGCTCCTTCCTGAATTTCCGATATCCCACCAGCATAATCGTCGCCGCCAGCACGCCGCATGCCGTGTTCTCGTTCGTCCATCCCGCCAGAAAACACGCAGGAATGGAAATCACACTCAGCGCATCCGTCTTTTCTGACGCCCGCGGCACAAGGCACAGCGGCAGGAGTGCCAGCACCGTGCCCCACAGATAGTTGCATGCGCCGTCCAGCCAGAGGAACACCGTTCCGAAAAAAGTCACGCCGAAAAATAAAAAGGCATGCTCCGCCAGCAGAAGCGTCCAGCAGAACCGCTTTTCCTTCGGCTTGGCAAGCGCATAGATTTCCAGCAAAAGCAGCAGATACATGACCGTGTTGGCGATATTGAAAACGCCCTTTCCCATGTACAGGAACATCTGCGCCAGCGCATGCACGACGCTCCTGCCGCCCCACAGTCGGTAATGCGCCGCCTGTGACGCGATGACGTCTGCCAAGCCGGAAACCGGCTTTCCCGTCGCCCAGCTGATGGAATAATCGTAGTCATCCATTTGCAGAGGCGTATGCGCATTGAGCGCGAACATCGTTGCCGCAATCAGCGCCAGCAGCCCTGCAAAGATGAGCGCACGAACAGCCGTCTGTTTTTCCAGCCGCGCCAGAAACCGCCGAACCGCCGTCATGCGTCCTTCTCCTTTTTGCCCAGCGGCTCCACGTTCAGCACAAAGTTGCCGTGGCTCGTCACCGCAACATCTTTTCCCAGCAGCGACGAATCAACGTTCTTCGTTCCCTCCAGCAGGAAGCGGCGTTCGCCCTCCGCGCTCATATCCTCATAGATATTGATGATGACCTCGTGAAAATACACGCCGTCCTCATAGACCTCGTCCTCGCCCAGACGCACGAGCGTACCCGCTGTCTTGTGCATCAGCCCCGTCGTCACGTCCTTGAGGAACCGCCCATAGCGAATCATCGGCATAACCCGCAGGTCGCCCCAGAAGATTGCCGCCGCGCACGCCGCAATCAGCCCCGCCGTACACATCGCCTGATTGCGCACGGCAAACCCCGCAGCGCAAATCGCCAGAAACGGCAGCATCAGACCGAGCGTCGTCAGGTATTCCTTTTTCTTTCTTTTTTTGTTCAGTTCGATATCCTGTTGAGCATAATACATAGTTTTTCTGCTCCTTTTCTGCTGGTTTACATCTTTCCGGCTTCCATCCGTGATATTTTTAGGCTCTGCACGGACAAAAAACGCTGTTTTCCAAGCGGATTCAATCAGCGCATCGGCGTAAAGCGGACTGCGCCGTTTTCATAATGGATGATGCCGGTCGAGCCGCGGACGTCCCTTTTCTCCATGCAGAGCTTGAGCAGCTTTGCCGTCAATTCGGGTCCGCCTGCGCGGACAAGCTCGTTTTTCCAGATGGTGAATTTGCATCCGTCGCGGAACCGCGTACAATAAAACCCCTTGCTGTTCTCCGCAACCTTGCCTTTTCCGCAGAGCGGGCAGGCTACGCCGAGCGTCGGCACGCGCTTCGTTCTTCCCCTGCGTTCTTCCGGCGCAAAGGCGACGTCCGGCGCGCCGGACGCATTCTGAACAAGGAACGCCGCCAGCCTTGCGATGCCCTCGCGAAAACGCCGTTCCCCGTCGCTTCCCCTTGCGATTTCTGCCAATGCGCGTTCCCATCGCCCCGTCGTTTCCGGGGAAGCGATTTCCTGCGGCACGGCTTCAATCAGGTGAACGCCCTTTTCCGTTGCCGTCAGATTCTTACCCCTGCGGGATACGTAGCCGACGCTGATGAGCCTCTCGATGATCGCGGCGCGGGTCGCCGGCGTGCCGAGTGCGCAATCCTTCATCTGCTCGCGCAGCTCCTCGTCCTCAATCTGCCGCCCCGCATGCTCCATGTCGAGCAGAATGCTCGCGTCGTTGTATTCCTTGGGCGGCTTGGTCTGATCCTGCGTCACCTTCGCGTCGCGGCAGACCCTTTCGTCATCCGGATGGAGATCCGGCAGCGGCTGCTCGTCCTCTTTTTTCTTTCCTCCGCGCCGTGCGCCGCTCGCCTGCTCCCCTGCATAAACGGCTTTCCAGCCCTCCTGCGTCACGGTCTGCCCCGTGCTGAGGAAGCGATCCTGTCCGCATGCTGTAACCACACGGAGCGCGTCGTATTCGTAATTCGGATAGAACACAGCTGCCAGCCGCTTGGCGACCAGCTCATAGAGCCTTCGCTCGTCCGCCGTCAGCGAGAGATTCGCCGCCTTCTTTCCGGTCGGAATAATGGCGTGGTGGTCGGTCAGCTTCGCATCGTCAAAGATGCGTTTGCTCATCCGCACGCCGTATTCCAGTGCCTTTTCGCCCAGCGGCTGCAAAGCCCCGTCATACGCGGCGAGCGTACTTTGCACCTTGCCCAGCATATCATGCGAGAGATAGCGGCTGTCCGTTCGGGGATAGGTCAGCAGCTTATGCTGTTCATAGAGCTTTTGTGCGGTTTCCAGCGTCTTTTTTGCGGTAAAGCCGAACTGCGCGTTGGCTTCCCGCTGGAGCGTCGTCAGGTCATAGAGCAGCGGCGGCGGAAGGCTCTTATGCTCCCGCGTCGCCTCCAATACAGACGCCTGCTGCCCGCGAACCCGTGCGGCAATCGCCTGCGCATCTTCCTCCGTCGCGATTTTCTTTTCGCCCTTGGCGTCGATGTATACGCCCTTGTAATCGCCGAAATCCGCGTTCACCAGATAATAGACCTGCGGAACAAACGCATCAATCTCCCTGCGCCGCCTGACCAGCATGCTCAGCGTCGGCGTCTGCACGCGCCCGATGGACAGCAGCACGCCGTAACGAATCGTATAGGCGCGCGTCGCATTCATGCCGATCAGCCAATCCGCATCCGCGCGGCACCTTGCGCTGGCATACAGCGCATCGTAATCCGACGACGGGCGCAGGCTGTCAAAGCCCGCGCGAATCGCTTCATCCGTCATGGAGGAAATCCACAGCCGTCTGACGGGCTTCCTGCACCCCGCCTGCTCATAGATGTAGCGGAAGATGAGTTCGCCCTCCCGACCGGAGTCCGTCGCGCAGATGATATCGCCCGTTTCCTTGTCGTTCATCAGCTTTTTTACGGCGAGAAATTGGCTTCTCGTCTTTTTGATGACCTTGGTTTCCATCCTTGCCGGCAGGATTGGCAGATCTTCTTTTTTCCAGCGGGTGTATCGCTCATCCAGCTCCTGCGGTTCCTTGAGCGTGACCAGGTGTCCCAGTGCCCATGTGACCACATAATCCTTGCCAATCAGACAGTTTTCGCCCTTATCGCGCGCGCCCAGCACACGGGCGATATCCCGCGCAACGGAGGGTTTTTCAGCCAGAACAAGCGTGTGCATGGTTTCACCTCATGGTTTACTGCGCCGCGCCGCCCTGCTGAAGGCTGGCAAAGCGCGTGTACTGTCCCAGCCACGCGAGCTTGATTGTACCCAGAGGGCCATTACGCTGCTTGGCGACGATGACCTCCGCGATATTCTTATCCTCGGTGTTGGGGTCGTAATATTCTTCTCTGTGCAGGAACATGATGACGTCAGCGTCCTGCTCGATAGCGCCGGAGTCGCGCAGGTCGGACAGAATCGGACGCTTATCGCTTCTCTGTGCGCCGGCACGGGAGAGCTGTGCCAGAGCCACCAGCGGAACATTCAGCTCCTTGGCGATGCTCTTGAGGTTGCGGGAGATTTCGCTGACCTCGTTCTGCCTGTTTTCCACATGCCCGTCCGCGCTCATCAGCTGCAGGTAGTCCACCATGATGAGATCAAGCCCGTGTTCCATCTTGAGGCGGCGGCATCTGGAGCGCAATTGGGACGGCGTAATGCCGGACGTATCGTCGATATAGATGTTCGACGCGGCAAGCGGGCCCAATGCCGAGGAAAGCGACACCCAGTCGTCATCCCGCAGAGAGCCGTGGCGAACCGCCTGCATATCCACCCGCGCATCGGCGCACAGCAGACGCATGGCAAGCTGATCCTTCGGCATTTCCAGCGAAAAGACCGCCGTCGTCTTGCCCGCCATCGTCGCGGCATGACCAATGACGTTCATGCCGAAGCTGGTTTTACCCATCGAAGGACGTGCGCCGACGATGACCAATTCGCCGCCGTGCAGACCCGTCAGCAGGTTGTCCAAATCGACAAATCCCGTCGGCACGCCGTCGATGCCGCCCTTTAATTCGGTCAGCTGCTCGATGCGCAGATAGGTATCCGGCAGAACATCCGCAATATGCGTCAGCGTGCTGCCCTCGTGGCGGCGCATGATGATATCGAAGATGGATTTTTCCGCCACGCCGAGAATATCGCTGACCGGCTCCGTCTGCTGGTAGCAGGATGCCGCGATATCGCTCGTCGCTTTAATCATTCGCCTGAGCGTCGCCTTTTCATCGACAATCTGCACATAGGCGCGCGCATTGACCATCGAGGGCATGCTCTGGGACAGCTCAATCAGATAATTGCTCCCGCCGACGCCCTCCAGCGTGCCGCGTCGGGTCAGCTCGTCATCCACCGTGACCATATCAACGGGCATGCCCTGCGTATTGAGCGCATGCATCGCGTCAAAGATTTCGCGGTTAGCGGGCTGATAGAAATCATCTGCCGACAAAAGCTCAAACGCCAGGCTCAGGGTCTCCCTGTCCTGCATCATGCAGCCAAGTACGCTTTTTTCCGCGTCTGCGTTATTGGGCGGCACGCGCATAACTGCCTCGTCCACGTCGTTCTCCCCTTTTATGCAAAATATAGGGGCTATTGCTCAGCCCTCTCCCCTTCGCGCCTCTCCCCGTTGAGAGCGGCAGCAAAGGCTTTGAGAAAACCTGCAACAGTCCCCCGCTTCGATTAGCCGATTTCCACCTTGGCGGTCATCTCCGCCGTAATGCCGGCGTAGAGCCAAACATTCACCGTGAAATCACCCGCGTTGCGGATGTTGGCGACGTCGATTTTGCGCTTTTCGACCTTCACGCCGTACTGCTTGTTCAGCGCGTCGGCAATCTCCTGCGCGGTTACAGAGCCATAGAGCTTGCCGCCCTCCGCGCCGCGAGCCGTGATGCGGATGACCTTGCCGCTGATTTCCTTGCGAATCTCCTCCGCCTTGGCGCGCTCGACATCCTCGCGGTGCTTCTGCGCGGATTTGGCGTTCTCGATGGCGTTCAGGTTGGTCGCGTTCGCTTCACGCGCAAGTCCCTTGGGGAAAAGGAAGTTGCGGGCGTATCCGTCGGACGCCTCGATAATCTGATCCTTTTTACCCGTTCCCTTGATATCCTTGAGCAGAATAACTTTCATAATTCAATCCTCCTGTGTGGAATAATGATGATTTTACTTGCCGTCCGTTTCGCGCGGGTCAAATGGATTCGGTTTGTTCTCCTCCATTTTAGCACGCCGATGCGTAAAGTCAAACGTCTGATCCGCCAGACCGACCATCAGCACCGCCATGCCGAGTATCATTCCCGCCGAGCCGAAAAGAATCGCCGCCGGACTGACGAGAATATAGCAGACGACAAACGCCAGCCTCTGTGCGCCGCGCCCCCTGCCCTTTTCATGCAGAACATAGCAGATCGCCGCAATGCCCTGCAAGGCGAAGATCTGTTCAAACACTCCGCTGAATACATAGAACATGCTGCTGGTCACGCTGGGGACAACGAGCGACAGCACATACAGTGCCGCCAGCGTTCCGCCAAGCACGCGCCCCCATCCCTTGGGAACGCACCATGTGCGCAGCGGCGGATAATCAACCTTCTCCCCGCGGGAGAGAACGCCCTTGCGCAGCACAGCCTGACCCAGCAGACCCGCCGCAACCGAGCCCGTCGCCATCTGCATCGGAATCTCAAGCCGCAGCATCGTATCCACCATCATGACGAGCGCGGCAATCAGCTGTTCGCGCGTCGCCGCGTCAATTGAACTGATATCGACGCTCCCGCCGCCCTGAGCGGTAAGCAGCCCCATCTGGGTCATCATGGACAGCATCGAATCCCCCAGCGCACCGGACGAGGCAAACGCCTGCTGAAGAGTCTGGCTGAGTGCCGTTACAATATCCATACCCGTCAATGCGCTGATGATAAGCATGACCACGCCCATCGATGCGAACATCGTCACGCCCGTTCCCGCGGCACTCAGCCAGAAAGGAGAATCCTTTTCGACCATGTACGCGCCGACGATAACCGCCGGAACGAGCAGCAGCATGCTGAGCATGCCGCCCCATACGCCCATTATCGCCGAGCTGACCGATACGATGACCGCCGTGCATGCCGCCGCGCTAACCGGACCGACATAGCCCAGCAGGAGCATCAGCATCACGGGAACCAGCGTCACAATCTGCGGCAGGAACGCCGACAGCGCAAGCATCGGTGAAAGCATCAGGCATATCACAACGCTCAGGACGGTCAAGCCCCAGCGATTCTTCTGTTTAAACAGCAAATGATTCTGGTTTTCCAAAGTAAATCCCTTCTTTTCGTCTGCCGCAGACATGGAGAGGTCAACGCGCGGCGCAATATGCTGAATATCCATTTGACATTATAACGCATTTGAAGGAATTTGTATAGCTCGAAAAAATGCCGGGTCACTTAAACAGCAGCCGATGCGCCGCACTCATCAGCAGGCACAGCCCCAGCATCATCCCCTGCAAAAGCAGGATATACGCGGGATAGCCCAGCTCCCAGACCCGCGTCAGCGGCGTATCCTGCGGCGGCGCGGCTAAAAACAGAAAATCCGTTCCGAGCGCACGGTTGACAAAAAACGCCGTCAGCGCAAGGGGCTGCAACGCCATCAGCTGCGTCGGCGCAGTTCCCCTGCGCGGTTCTTCGCCCATCGCGAAGGCGGTAAGCGGAATGGCGGCAATCATCGCATGCGTCACGACATATCCCGCCGTAAAGAGCGGCTGCATTACACTGGACGCCGGCGCGGGAAAGATGAGCGCAAGCACCGCACCCGGCATGCCCAGATACCAGAGAAAATCCAGAATCGCCGGACTTTTGTTAAACGCCAGCACAGCGGCAAGCAGCGCGGAAACGCTGCACAGATGCAGCGGAACCGCTTCCTGCCATCGCCCCTGAACGACCAGCAGAGCCGTCGTCACCAGCATCGAAAGCAGCAGCAAAACGCCCATCAACCGCCGCATCGTCCTCATCTGCATCATACGCCTCACCCCCGCCGCCGTTAGGATGATTCATCTCGGGTAAAATATGCACACATGTCCCTTACATTCGGGCAAAGCCTCTGCCATCGCCCGCCTCGGTCGCGCATCACCATGTTCTCCGTCAGCGAGTCGCACAGCAGCAGCCTTCCTTCCGCAAGCAACATTCTGTCTGCGCGTCCCGCCGCTTTTTCCGTCCGCAGGACGCGCGTTCCATCCATTGAAACCGCATGCAGAAAGCCTTCCGTCGCGCATAACAGCGTTTCCCCGCATATCGCCAGCGCGCCCGGCATGCCTTCCAACCGGAGCATCTGCCGTATGCCACAGGGCGGCACCGTCACCAGCGTAGACGTCATGGCTTCATTCAGACACAGCGCATATATGCTTCCGTTTCTCAGCCTTACATCATAGACCATGCCCGGCATCGGCAGACGTGCCAGCAGAGAAAGCGTGCGGGCATGCAGAAGCAGCACGTCGCCGCTCTCTCCCGCCGCAGCCGCCAGCGTATCGCCCGTTTCATCGAGCATTATGTTCTGCGGATTCAGCCCCGCGCGGTTGAGGATGAGCGGCGCGCCGCTCACCGCGTCGAGTAAAAGCACGCTGTCCGCCTCCGTGCAGAGGGCATACAGCCGTTCGCCGTCGGGCGAGAGCAGCAGCCGACGCATGCCCGGGCCGCCGGCAAAAAGCCCCGTCGGAATCATCCGCTCCGCATCAAGCCGCCAAATCACATCGCCCCATCCGCTCGCGCAAAAGACCGTTTCGCCCCATGCGCAAAGCGCACCCGCGTCATCCAGCCGGATGCGTCGGGTCTCGCCGAGCATCGGCAGAGCAAAGCTCCTCAGTTCGCCGCCGCCCGAAACGACGATATGTTTCTGCATCGCCGCGCACCCCCTGTCTCTTTCATCGTATGAGCCATACAGCTTCACCGTCCCATGCAGGAAAAACGCGATTTACGTCGAAATAGGAAAACCGCGTCACTTGCACATGACAGGAGGAAAATGAATGAATACGTATAAAACGCACAATGTTTGCAGCCGTTCTATCGACTTCGAAATCGAAAACAACATCATCACCGACTGCAAGTTCAACGGCGGCTGCGCCGGCAACACGCAGGGCGTCGCCGCTCTGGTCAAGGGCATGACGGTAGACGAGGCGATTGCCCGTCTGAAGGGCATTCAGTGCCGCAACGGCACCAGCTGCCCGGATCAGCTCGCTCAGGCTCTTGAGGAGTACAAGGCGAACCACTGAGAGGGAATGCGATTAGGGTTCTGCCCTAAAACCCGCCAAGAACCTGAGGTTCTTGGATTTCCCACTTATTTATCGCTGTGCGATAAATGAAGAAAATGTACAAGAAACCAGATTTTCCGCCGCAAGTTAGAAC
>URJN01000048.1 GCA_900548125.1 uncultured Eubacteriales bacterium | reverse complement strand
GTGAGGGCTGATTCAGTCTGCTTTATATATTTGCATTGAATTGACGGGAACAAAGTGCTATAATTCGACTATGGGAATTTTTAACAATCACTAAGGAATACAATCATAATGATGAGAAATAAGAAAATCTGCGCTGCGGCGTTGTGCCTGATGGGGATGATGACCGCGCTGTCGGGCTGCTCCTCGGAAAAGCAGACGGAGAAGGAGCCGATTGAGCTGACCGTTTGGACGTATTACAACGGCGACCAGCTTCGCGCGTTCAACGAGGCTGTGGATGCCTTCAATGCCACGGAGGGCAAGGAAAACCGGATTACCGTGACGGCGATGAGCCTTGGCTCGGTCGATGATCTGGAAGAAAACGTGATGAATGCTGTCCGCGGAAAGCTCGGCGCACAGGAAATGCCGGATATTTTTTCTGCTTATGCCGATACAGCGTATGAGCTGGACGCACTTGATCTTGTAGCAGATATCAGCCCGTATCTGACCGAGCAGGATAGAAATGCCTATGTTCAGAGCTATCTGACGGAGGGCGATTTCGAAGGCGATGGCAAAATGAAGATTTTTCCGGTCGCCAAGGCGACGGAGGTGCTGGTCGTCAACGATACCGACTGGCGGGCATTCGCGGAGGCGACCGATACGCGGGAAAGCGAGCTGGCGACGATTGAAGGCATGACGGCGGCTGCACAGCGTTACTATGAATGGACGGACAGCCTGACGCCGGAGAAAAACGACGGCAAAGCACTGTTTGGGCGCGACGCGATGGCAAACTACATGATTGTCGGCGCGAAGCAGCTTGGGTACGAAATCTTTACAGTCAAGGATGGCAGAGCAGAGGTCAATCTTCCGCGCGACGCGGCGAAGAAGCTCTGGGACAACTACTATATTCCGTATATCAAGGGGTACTTTGCGTCCTCGGGACGCTTCCGCAGCGACGACATGAAAACCGGCAACGTGATAGCGTTCGTCGGTTCATCCGCGGGCGCAACGTTCTTTCCGGATCGCGTGACGACGGAGGACGAAAACAGCTATCCGATTGAAATCAAGACCCTTCCTGCGCCGCAGTTTGAAGGCGGGGAAAAGATCGCCGTGCAGCAGGGTGCGGGAATGGTTATTCTCAAGAAGTCAGATGCCGAGGTGGAAGCATCGGTTCGGTTCCTCAAGTGGTTCACGCAGAGCGACTGGTCTATCGAATTCTGCGTCGGTTCGAGCTACATGCCCGTGACCGGAGAATATAACGATATAGCGCGCATTGAGCGGAGCAGTCCGAGCATGAAGCCGGCTGTCCGGATGACGCTGGAAACCTCTGTACAGACGGTCAAAGACAATGCGATGTATACGTCGAAGGCATTTATCGGCGGAATGACGGCGCGCAAGGCACTGGAATACTCCATGAGTGATTTAGCGAAAACAGACCGAGAGTCTGTCAAAGATGCCATGGCGCAGGGCGCATCGCTTGAGGAAGCATGCGCACCGATGATGACGGAAGAATACTTTGACGCATGGTACACACAGCTCATGGCAGAGCTGACGGCTATCGTCGAAGAATAAGCGGCGGAAAGCGACGGCTGCGGACGGAGGATGAACGTGAACAGGAAGCAGAAAAAGGAAGGAAAGACGGTCTTTCGCACCGTATTGCAGCCGCTGATGCTCCTGACGCTGCTGGAAGCTGCGATTGTTTTAAGCGTAATGATGTTCAGCGGCGTCTATTCACAGCTGAACAGAAACGAACGCTCTATCCTCAGCCAGCTGGTCGTCAACCGCGCCAATTACCTGCAAAGCGACATGATAGACCGCTGGTCGGATATCGGAAAGCTCGCCCAGACCATCAATCAGGAAGCCGAAAAGCTCTGCGAGGAGGGGACGCTTTCCATGGATTTGCTGGAGAGCAGCTCCACGGAAGCATACAAGCTCATCAAAGAGGTCGCGGAGGAGACCATCAAAACGCTGTACAGCGTCAAGGCAACAGGTGTTTATATCATCTTTAATACGTCGGATTTGACGGGAGAAGCCATACCGAAAACGGGATTTCATGTCCGTGACTTCGACCCGACCGTCAATACAGTCAACCAGTATTCCGACCTGCTGCTGGAATGCGCGCCCATCGAGCTGGTCAAGACGATGAATATCTCGACCGACACGGGGTGGAGTGTCCGCTATGGGTTCGGAGAGAATACGCCCTACGGCGATTACCTGACCCGCCCCTATACGGCGGCGAAAAACGCGCAGAATATGGTTGATGCGAAGGACTACGGCTGCTGGAGCAGTGCGGCGCAGTCGAGCCTGCCGTCCGGATTGACGTATTCCATCCCGCTGATTTTGAGCGACGGCACGGTGTACGGCGTCGTCGGAATCGAAATGATGGATGAGTACATGGGTACGATTCTGCCTTACCGTGAGCTTGGAAACAATCTGGACGGCGGCTATCTGCTGGTGCGGATGGATGGCGAGAAAAGGGCGGAGGTACAGGTTGCCAGCGGAAAAACGCGCCTGCGCAGGGGCGACGTCATTAAACTGGAGGACAGCGCAGACGGGAGCAGCATTTTCGAACTGAACGGCGAAAAGTGGGTCGCGCAGAAAAAGCGACTGACGGTCTATAATCTGTATGCGCCATTCGACGGAGACAAGTGGTTCCTGATGGGAGCCGTGCCGCAGAAGAAGCTGTATGCGTTTTCGAATACGCTTCAAATGATGGTCGGCGCAACGCTGGCACTGTTGGTTTTCTTCGGCACAATCGGCAGTGTAATGATTGCGCAGCTGATTGCCAATCCGATTCGCAGGCTTTCGCGCGAGGTGGACGGCAGCGTGAGAAGCGGCAGGAATGTCATTCCGCATCTGTCTGAAACGGGGATTCGGGAGGTTGACCATTTTGCTGAGGCGTTCGCCGGTCTGAGCCGAGACGCGGTGAATACCTCGACCCGATTCCTGCGCATGATGGACATGGCGAGCATAGACATCGGCGGATGTGAGTTTGATTCGACGAAAGACCAGGATATTACGCCGATTTTTGCAACCAATAACTTTTTCAGGCTTCTGGGCATTGACCAGATCGACCCGAAGAAAGCAACGCTGGGGCAGCTGCGCGCCATCAAGGCGAAATTGATGGGCGATATTTCGATTGTGGAAAAGAAAGAGGAAAGCGCGCT
Organism: uncultured Eubacteriales bacterium; assembly: GCA_900548125.1. Lineage (GTDB taxonomy): Bacteria > Bacillota > Clostridia > Christensenellales > Aristaeellaceae > Ventricola. The sequence continues at coordinate 7,794 of URJN01000048.1, read as the reverse complement.
GATCTGCGTGCGCAATTCGATGGGCGGAAAGCGGTATGTCCGCTTGCAGGAAACACACATGGATGACCGCGTGATTGTCATGGCTGAGGATGTGACGGCATCAACGGTCGAGCGTATTCATATCGAACGCGAGCGCGATTATGACCTGCTGACGGGGCTGTACAACCGCCGCGCATTCTATCGGCTTGCGGCGAGGATGTTCGATACGCCCGACAAGATTGGATATGCCGCTGTCGTGATGATGGATTTGGATAACCTCAAGCGCACGAACGATTCCTTCGGACATGAGTGGGGTGACCGCTACATCCATGAGGCGGCGACCTGTTTCAGTCATAATATTCCGGAAACGGCTCTCTGCGCGCGTGTGTCGGGCGATGAATTCACCATCCTGTTCAGCGGGCACAAGAGCAGGGAAGAAACCGAGAAGGCCATCGAGCAGCTGGTGGACGGCATACGAAACAGCCGGTTCGACCTGCCCAACGGCGTGACGACGCGCATCCATGTATCCGGCGGCATTGCGTGGTATCCGCAGGACGGCGAGGATTTGATGGAGCTGATTAAGCACGCGGATTTCGCCATGTATCGGGTGAAGAACAGCACAAAAGATACGTTTGGCACGTTCGAGCGCGGACAATATGAAGAAAAAATGAGGGAGATGCGCAGGTGAGCGAATGCTTCATCCATAATAACGCTGTAATTTTGAAAAGAACGCTCAAATACTATTGACAGATACAGGGAAAGAGGATAAAATAACAGAGTACATCGTAAAAATCGGACGCATAGTCGGCGGCCGGAGGACCGAAGGTGAGTCGGATGAAGCGCGACGGACATCGCGGAAGGAATTTTAAAATACGCGCTGTGTTTGTCGGCGTGCTGATTGTGGCATTGCTTGCGGCGGGCTATGTGCTGGGACGGAAATGGGAGCTGAGCCAGTATCAGGAGCAGCGGGGTCAGATGAGCAGCGGCTTTGGTCAAATCCCGACCATTGAGGTCGAGGGTGTGACCTATGAGCAGAAGATGAATCTGACAACGGTTCTGCTGATTGGTACGGACAGGCGGTCTGACGAGGTATCGGAAGGCTATCGCGACGGCGGGCAGGCGGATTTCCTGCTGCTGACGGTCGTTGACCACGACGCCAAGACCATTCGCCAGCTCCAAATCGACCGCGACACCATCGTTCCGGTCAGTGTGCTGGGTATGTTCGGCAACAAGGCGGGTTCGCGCGACATGCAGATCTGTCTTGCGCACGGCTACGGCATTGACAAGCAGGAGCGATGCAAGAACACGCTTGCCTCGGTTCAGGCTTTGCTCGGCGGACAGAGCATCGAGCTGTATGTTGAAATTCCGCTTGACGGCATCGGCGCGCTGAACGACCTGCTCGGCGGCGTGACGGTGACGCTTCTGGACGATTTCACCGCTTCCGACCCGACGATGACCGCCGGAAAGACGCTTACGCTGACAGGTCAGCAGGCAGAGATTCTGGTTCGCAGCCGCATGTCGATGGCGGTGGGAACGAATGAGGCGCGCATGAGCCGCCAGCGCATTTTCATGGATGCAGCCGTTCCGATGATTCGAGAGAGGATTTCGGAAAACAGCGGCTTCGCTTCGGAAATGTTGGATTCGCTTTCGCCGTATCTGACGACCGACATGGTTCGCGGGCGGATGATTAACGAACTCAACAAGGCGTATCATTACGATGTTCAGCCGGTCGAATATCTGACCGGTGAGCATACCATCGGAGACGATGGATTTGTAGAATTCCATGCTGCCAGTCAATCTGCTGTGGATTTTGTTCTGAGTGCTTTTTACACGAAGAAGGATGCGCAGTGAGATTGGTTAGAAATTAAAAACTCAACGATTGAATCAGGGGAGGAACTCACTATGAAAAAGATGGCTATGGCTTTGGCTGCCGCACTGATGGTGCTTGGCGTGTCTACCGCGTTTGCGGCGACCCCCAGCAAGACGACTACGGACGTGACCCATGTTCAGAAGGTTGAAGCCGTGAAGGAAGACGGCACTGTTGCTGCCGCCGACGGCTGGACTCTGGAAGTGACCGAGGATGCCGACGAGGTGACGAGCGAAATCGCCAAGATTTACGCGCACGTTGTGACCGCGGGCAACTCTGCTGCCTCTTATTTCCCGACCGAAACGCAGGAAGCTCTCGCTGAGCTGTTCGGCAAGGATGTTGCCCTGAAGACCCTCAGCATGAACGAGTTTGTTACGCTGAAGCTCACCGGCTTTGAGAAGATCACCGGCGACGCGAAGGTTGTGTTCACGTTCACCACGAAGTACGAAGCCGGCAAGAAGGTTGCGGTCGTTCTGGGTCTGTACAACGGCGAGCGCGATGCGAAGGGACAGTACGTTGTCGATTGGAAGGTTCTCGAGGCAGAGGTTCTGGAGAACGGCGACCTGAGCGTTGTCTTCCCGCTGGATGTTCTGGCGCAGATGAACGATGCTGTTGCAGTATCTATGGCTGTTCTCGGCGAGTAATAGCTATTGCAGAGCGCATCTCATAGAGTGATGCGCTCTGCGTTTTTTGGTTTATTGATACGAAATATACAACTGATTGTTTTGCTCGCGCGCGAAATCGGTGCGCGGGCTTGATTCCGCTAAGACAAAGGATAGGAGAATGAGCATGCAGCAGCGTCAGTCAGCGATGCAGGATACTGCGGATAAGAAGAGAATGGAAGCTCAGCAGACCGTTTCCGAATCAACGGAGATTGATCTGGTCGAGCTGATGTACCGCCTACTCGAAAAATGGGCGATTATTGTATTGAGCTGCATCCTTGGCGCGGTCATCGCTTGTGCGTATACGCTGTTTATGGTGACGCCCCAGTACACGGCGACCTCCAAGCTGTATGTGGTCAATTCCAACGATTCGGCAATCAATCTTTCTGATTTGCAAATCGGAAATTATCTGACCACGGACTACATGGAAGTCTTTTCCAACTGGCATGTACATGAAATGGTGCTGGAGCGTCTGGGGCTTAATTACAGCTATAAGCAGCTGTCCAGCATGATCAGCGTCAGCAACCCGAGCAATACGCGCATCCTGTATATCAAGGCGGTTTCTCCGAACCCGCAGGAGGCGAAGGATCTCGCGGATACCTACGCGGAGGTCGCGCGCGAATTTATTGCGGTCAAGATGGATACCAAGCAGCCCAACGTCTTTGAAGAGGCTCTTCTCCCCACTGCGCCTTCCTCCCCGAATAAGACGAGAAACGTGCTGCTGGGCTTCCTGTTGGGGTTGGTCGTGAGCTGCGGCATTATCGTCGTGCAGTTCATGGTGGATGACCGCCTGCGCAGCAGCGATGACATTGAAAAGTATGTGCAGCTGCCGACGCTGGGCGTGATGCCCAAGCAGAGCAAGAAGGCTGCCGCCAAGGGTCAGAATACGCCCAACAGACGGAACAACAATAAGGAGAGTGAGCAGAAGTGAGAAAGGCAACCATCAAGCGTTTTACCGCGCCGGATTACTCCGGAACGGAAGCAATCAATACCATCTGCACAAACCTCTCCTTCTCCGGCAGAAACTGCAAGCGCATTGCGTTCACCAGCTATATGCCCGGCGCGGGAAAGACGTATATCTCCATCAATGTTCTTTACAATCTGGCGAAACGCGGCAAGCGCGTTTTGCTGGTGGACGCCGACCTGCGCCGCTCGAACATCGTTTCCCGCCTGCGCATGGAGACGGACGGTGAGATGCTCGGTCTGGCGCACTATCTTGCGGGACATTGCAATCTGGATGACTGTATCTATGAAACCAATATGTACGGCGCGTGCATCATGCCTGCCGGACGCGATATCACCTCGCCCATGACGCTGATTGATACGCCGTATTTCGGTGAAATGCTCGATCATCTGGCGACGCAGTTTGACCTTGTTCTGGTCGATACGCCGCCGATTGGTTTGGTTATCGACGCGGCGGAAATCGGACGCCGCTGCGACGGCTGTGTCCTGGTTGTCAACTACAATACGACCCGCCGCCGCGAACTGGTGGAAGCGAAGAACCAGATGGAGCAGTCCGGATGCCCCGTTTTGGGATGCGTCATCAACAAGGTGACGTTTGATACGCTGAGCGCGAAGAAGTATTACAACAAGGGCTACTACAACCACTATTATAAGTCGGGTTATTACGGAAAATCGAACGATGAGTAATTCTTTCCACGGTATCGTGGATATCCATCATCATCTGGTATACGGCTTGGACGACGGTTCGCAAAGCATGGAGCAGACGATTCAAATGCTCGAATTGGCGTATCGCAACGGTGTTGACTGCATCGTTGCGACGCCGCATGCCGAACCCGGTCGCAAGCCGTTTTATATGGATGAATATATGGAGCGGCTGAACGAGATACGCGGCTGGTGCGCTGCGGTTGACTTGCCGATTCAAATTTTTTCCGGAGCCGAGATTCTCTATACGGCTGAAACAGTCGATATGCTTCGGTCGGGCAGGATTCCGACGCTTGCCGGTACCGAGTATGTATTGGTTGAGTTCGCGCCGCAGGCACCGTATAAGCTGCTGGTACAGGCGGCGAGAAAGCTGAGAAATGCCGGATATCGCCCGATATTCGCGCATATTGAGCGTTATAGATGCTTGCGGGCAGTCTGGCGCGTGCGCGATTTGCGCCGAAATTACGGCGTGCGCATGCAGATGAACGCGGCAACGATATGCAGGAAGCATGGGTGGTTCAGCCAGCTGTGGATTGACTATGTGATTGAAAAGGGCTGGATTGACTACGCGGCATCGGATGCGCATAACGTTAAAAATCGTCCCTGCATGATGAAGCTCTGCTATAAGACGCTGAAAGTTCGGTTCGGCAAACGAACCGCACGAAGGCTCTGCATCACCAGACCGAGCCGAATTATCCAAGAATAAAGAAAGAACACCCTGCACATGGCAAGGTGTTCTTTTGCATATAGAGAACTGCGGAAAAACGCCCGCGTGCGCAGAACATCCGTGTTTTGCAGACTGGGGCGGAGGTGAGGGCGGGCTCAGCCCGCTGGATTGCTGAGTTAAGCGTTCAGCTCGTCGATTGCGCTGAGAATCTCCTTATGCGCGGCTTCTACCGGCTCAAACAGGGCGAGGTTCTCCAGCGGCTGACCGCCGCGAAGGGCTTCGGTCAGCGGGACGCTGGCGGCGTAGAGCCTGTCAAAGCCGAGATTCTGCGCAACACCCTTGAGCGTATGAATGGCGCGGAACGCTGTAGCCCAATCCGAGGCATTCAGCGCGGCACACAGCTCGTCGAAGGACGGATTTGCGGGATATTTCATCACGAAGCGCGTAACGAGCGCATCGTTGCAAAGACGGCGCACGGTATCGGCATAGTTGCCGCCGATGCGGGCGTAGAATTCTTCAAGGTTCATTCAAATCGCTTCCTTTCCTGAGTGGAGACGGGAGGGTATAGCAGCTTAGACGCGGATGTCAGCGGAGTATGCCCTTGCGGGCTTTGTCCTGATACATGAATTGATCGGCTTGCCGAATCGCTTCCATCAGCGGCGTGATGCGGAATACGCCGCCGATGCTGATGGAGAGCTTGATATCCGGATAATCGTCAACCACGGCGTGGCTGACGGCGTTTTGAATATAGCGCAGCTTCAAAAGTAGAGCCTGCTTCTCAATCCTGGGGAAGATGACGAGGAATTCATCGCCGCCATAGCGAATCAGCACGTCGGAACTGCGGATGCAGGAGAGAATTGCGCTTGCAATCTTCTTTAAGGCAACGTCGCCGATGGGGTGACCATAGGTGTCGTTAATCTGCTTGAAGTGATCGACGTCAATCATCACGATGCCGTCCGAATTTTCAAAATGCGTGCGCTGGTCTTCAAAATACTGGCGGCAATACGAGCCGGTCAAGCTATCGGTATAGAAATCATGACCGTATTTTTCGAGCAGCAGCTCCTTGCCCTGAGAATTGAACCAAACGCCCGTATCCGAGCGGGAAATCAGCTCCAGAACGAGCGAATGTCCTTCGACGATGACGGGCAGGGCGATAATCTGATAAATGCCGGTATCGGTCAATTCGAGCTTGATGTAGCGGCAGCAGGTCGAAGACGCCTTGCAGCCGGTGCAGTTGATGCAGGGCTTATCCGCGTTCCAAATCGTATAGCAGGGCTTTTTCTCTGCGGTGAGCCTGCCGTCCGGCGCGATGCGGAAAACGGTATGCTGAGTCGGGTCAATCAGACGCACCTTATCGAAAAAGGCGTGCAGCCGCTGAGTCATCAGGCTGATTTCCGGCGCGGAAGCGTTGGAAATATCCGGATTCAATTGAGCGAGGAGTGTTTCCTGACGGTCAAGGCGATGCACATAGCCGACAGAACCGATGAGCCGGCGCGGCTGATCGAGCGACCAGAGCGTCCGGATGGCGACGCGATGCCGAACGGGCTTGCCGTCAACGTAAATCGCTGCCGTAACGGATGCGTCCGGTGAATCGGGCGTGGTCAGCGCGGCGGCATTTTTCAGCTTCTTCTGGTCATCGGGGGAGATTTGACGCCTGCGAATCAGGGTGTCGATATCCGCAATCTGGTTTTCGTAGGGCGGCACGGCGGTATAATCGCTGATGGAAACCGTGCCTTTCGTGGCGTCGTAGTCAAAAACCATGCTGTTCGTCTGTTTTGCGTAAAAATCACGCTTGATGCGCTCACAGGCGAGCTGATACTGCATGGCACTCGTATAGGGAAGCTCTTCATCGTGAAGAAGGCGGTCGGATAGCTGCTCTGCACCTGTACGGCTGGCATCCGCGGTCGGCGTGGTGTGGAGCTTGACGTAGAGCTGATCTTTGACGGCAAGCAGGCAATCCAGCAGCAGGGGATTAAAACGACCGCATTCGCCGTTGAGAATCATTCGAATGGCTTCTTCCTGACTGTATGCCTTCTTATAGCAGCGTTTGCTGGTCAGCGCATCGTAAACATCGGCAAGGGCAACGACCTGCGCGGTAATCGGGATCTCGTCGCCGCAAAGCCCATCCGGATAGCCGCCGCCGTCGTAACGCTCATGATGCCAGCGGCAGATATCATATGCAACGCGAATCAGCGGTTCATCCTGATGGAAGGCAAAGCTCTTGAGGATGGACGCGCCGATGGTGGTATGGGTTTTCATCACCTCAAATTCCTCGCGCGTCAGATTGCCGGGCTTATTGAGGATGGAATCCGGTATGTTGATTTTGCCGATGTCATGAAGGGCGGAAGCGGTGCTGATGAGAGAAATATCGTATTCCGTCAGCGGATACTTGTCGGTTCGGGTGACCAGCTGGCGAAGCAGCAGCTCAACGGCGGCGTGGATGTGCTGAATGTGCAGCCCGCTTTCGCCGTTTCTGAACTCGACGATATGGCTCAAGATGTCAATCATCAGGTTGTTGCTTTTTTCGCGCTTGTAGACCTGCTCGGTGACCATCCGCATCAGGTGCTTCTGCTTGGCATAGAGCATCAGCGTATTGATGACGCGCTGACGGATAACCGCCTTGTCAAACGGACGCCCGATATAGTCCGTTACGCCCAGCTGATAGGCGCGCTCCACATAAACAGAGTCGCTTTCAGCGGAAATCATGATGACCGGCACGTTGTCAATCCAATGATTCTGGTTCATCACAGAAAGAACGCCGAAGCCGTTCAGCTTCGGCATGACCATGTCCAGCAGAACGAGGTTGATATGATCGTGCTGTTCCGTCAGAATCTTGACCGCCTGAACGCCGTTTTCGGCTTCAAAAAAATCATATCCGTCGCCCAGAATGCTGGTCAGTATGGCGCGGTTCATTTCCGAATCATCAACGATTAAAATCTTCTGCTTTCCGTCCA
>URJN01000047.1 GCA_900548125.1 uncultured Eubacteriales bacterium | reverse complement strand
AGGCCTCTTGCTCGGCAACAGGGCTGACGTCAGACAGGTGAAGCGAGGATGCGACAAGTGTGTCATTGAGGCCACCTCCATCGCCGGACCGGTCACGATATAGTAACCGCCTTCCTTTTCGATGGCAAACGGCTCCTGCTCCGTCGTTTCAACCGGCAGCTCTTCTTCAAAGACGCGGCGTTCCGGCAGAGTCGGCAGGATGCGGACGATAGCCCCCATCAGCTCGTCAAAGCCCTGACGCGTCGCGGCGGATATCGGATAGATCTCGATATCCGTGCCGCGAAGATGCTGACGCAGGCGCTCCAGGTTTTCCTCCGCCCCCGGCAGATCCATCTTGTTCGCGGCGACAATCTGCGGACGTTCCGCCAAATCGCCGTAAGCGACCAGCTCGTCGCAGATATGCTCAAAATCCTCGACGGGGTCGCGTCCCTCGCTGCCCGCGATATCCACGACATGCACCAGCAGACGGGTGCGCTCGACATGGCGCAGGAAGCGGATGCCCAAGCCGACGCCTTCGCTCGCGCCCTCCACCAGACCGGGGATATCCGCCATGACGAAATCCGTACCATACTGCCGGCAGATGCCCAGATTCGGCGCAAGGGTCGTGAAGTGATAATTCGCAATCTTCGGGCGAGCCGCCGTCACGACGGAGAGAATCGTGCTCTTGCCGACGTTCGGATATCCGACCAAGCCGACGTCCGCGATGGTCTTCAGCTCCAGCTCGAACTCGACGACCTCGCACTTCTGCCCCGGCTTGGCGAAGTTCGGCGCCTGACGGGTCGGCGTGGCGAAATGCGCATTGCCCCAGCCGCCGCGTCCGCCCTTGAGCAGGATATGACGCTGTCCCGCCTCATGCATATCCGCGACAAGGCGTCCGTCCGACACCTCGCGCACGATTGTGCCGACCGGAACCTTGATAATCAAGTCCTTCGCGCTCTTGCCGCGGCAGAGTGTCGCCGCGCCGTTTTCGCCGTTATCGGCGGTATACTTGCGTTTATAACGGAAATCCATCAGCGTGTGCATGTTTTCATCCGCGAGCAGGACGATATCGCCGCCGTTGCCGCCGTCGCCGCCGTCCGGTCCGCCGTTCTGCACGAATTTTTCGCGATGGAAAGAAACTGCGCCATTGCCGCCGTTACCGGCCTTGGCTGTGATTTTTACCTGATCGACAAACATAATTTCCTTTTTAATCCCCTTGGAGAATATCGGTCTTGCTTGAATGCTGACTATCCGACTGATTATAACCTTAAACGCCTTTCGCGTCAAGGGTTTTGGCTGTGCTTTGAGGCGATTTCTTCGATACGGGCACGCGGGAACCGGCTGATTCGCCCCTTTAGAATGAAAAGAGCGCATTCTTCGCCTTTTTTTCGTGTTTTTGACAAAATTTTAGGGAAAACGCTTGCTTTTTTCCGTGTTCTGTGCTATCATACACAACTGGCACATCCTTGTTCTGCACGCAAAATTGCAGAGCCAGAGTCCAAAAGGAGGTGAAAGGATCATGAATAAGTACGAACTGATCTACATCATTGATACCACCGTCGAGGAGACTGCCCGCAAGGAGCTCATCGAGAAGTTCAATGGTATCATCGCTGCCAACGGCGGCGAGGTTGTCAAGGTTGAGGAGTGGGGCAAGCGCCGTCTTGCTTACGCCATCGACTACAAGACCGAAGGTTATTACGTGTATGTCGCTTTCAACGGCGCTTCCGAGCTGCCCAAGGAGCTCTCCCGTAATCTCGGCATCAGCGAGAGCGTTATCCGTTCTCAGATCGTCAAGCTGCTCGAAAAGAAGAGCAGCGTCAAGCCGCGCGCGGCTCGCGTCGCTCCTGTGAGCGAAGAGACCGAGACCGCCGCTTCTGAGCAGGCGTAATTACAAATCGCCAGTCGGAATTCTAAGAGGAAACAGAGTATATGAATAAGGTTTTTCTGATCGGCAACTTGACCCGTGACCCTGAAATGAGATCCACGCAGTCCGGCGTTCCGGTTTGCAACTTTTCGATTGCGGTGAATCGCCGTTTTCGCAATGCGCAGACCGGTCAGCAGGAAACGGATTTCCTGAACATCGTCGCCTGGCGTCAGCTCGCCGAGCTCTGCGGTCGCTACCTGACCAAGGGAAGAAAGGTTGCCGTTGTCGGCTCCATTCAGACCCGCACCTACGAGGCACAGGATGGTTCCAAGCGCAGCGCGTTTGACATCGTCGCCGACGAGGTCGAGTTCCTTTCCGCGAATCAGAACGGCGGCGCTCCTTCCGGCGATTATCACGCAGCACCGGCTGCCGCCCCTGCCCCGCGCACGCAAGCTCCGGCTTACGCGCCCGCGGATGCTGGTTTCACCAGCGTGCAGGTGGATGACGATGAACTGCCCTTTTAAAAACCGAGATTGATTTGTTCCGCCAGCCATGCTGGTGAAGAAAGGAGAACTTCCATGTCTGAAGATCGTGGAGCACGCCGTCCGCGCGGCCGTAAGCCGCGCCGTAAGGTTTGTGCGTTCTGTGTCGATAAGATCGAGTACATCGACTACAAGGAGTTCCGTGATGTGAACTCCCGTATGCGCCGCAACATCAACGAGCGCGGCAAAATCATGCCCCGTCGTATGAGCGGCAACTGCGCCAAGCATCAGCGTCAGCTGTCTGAGGCCATCAAGCGCGCCCGTGCCATCGCGCTGCTGCCCTACACCGCTGAGTAAGAGCAAAGCGAATCAAGCGTCTTCCCGAAAGGGAGGACGCTTTTCTTATTTCTTTTTATGCGGTTTTAAACACTCGCTTCAGCGAAACAGGCTTATGCGCCAGTCAGGTGACGCTTCGCTCCCTGACTGATGATTGGGGTGCTTCGCACATATGGGGGGTACGTTAGGGCTGCCGCCCAAACCCGCCTGAGGGGGATTCCCCCTCAGACTCCCTTCTCCGCTTCGCGGCGGTTGATGTGGTTTTGCGGCTAAAACATATATTTCAGCACGAACCCGTTTCAATTGCAGAATGCTTTGCATTCTGCTCTGAAACTACGTTTTTCATCAAAGGGGGTACGCTAGGGCTGCCGCCCTAAAACCTGCCTGAGGGGGATTCCCCCTCAGACTCCCTTCTCCGCTTCGCGGCGGTTTTAAGTTGTTTTGAGCATAAAGTGGTCACGGATACGGATCAGGGCATCGATTATTCCCGGAAGCTGCACGGTTTCCCCCGCGACAGCAGGCACAATCGCAACAATCCGCTCTCCCTGCTTCACGCGGATTTCGCCCAGCACATCTCCCTCACAGACCGGCGCATGGACGCTTTCCACCAGCGCAGCCTCCAGCGAGATATCGCCCTGTCCGCCCTTTTTAATGAGCAGGCCGCAATCGCCGCCGCTCACGACGGACACGCTGTCCCGACCGCCCAGCCGCACCGGAACGGACATATTCAGAGCTTCTCCCTCGCCGACCGCGCTGAACATCTGATAACCCGCGAACCCGTATTCCAGCATTGCCCGCGCTTCATCAAAGCGCGTCTGCCCCGCCGGTGTGCCGAGAACGACGGCAATCAGCCGCATGCCGTCCTTCTTCGCCGTTGCGCTGATACAATATTTAGCCTCATTCGTCGAGCCTGTCTTATAACCATCGCAATCTGGATAAAACCGAATGAGCCGATTCGTATTCGTCAGCCCCGTGACGCGCCCTCCGCGGTGCAGAATCTCATCCATCCAAATCGTCGAATACTGATAATACAGCGGATGCTCATCCAGATGCGCGCTGAGCTTCGCGACATCCCGCGCCGTCGTATAATGCCCCTGCGCGGGCAGTCCCGTACAGTTGACGTAATGCGTATTTTCAAGCCCCAGCTCCTGCGCACGCTCGTTCATCCTGCGAACAAACGCTTCTTCCGCGCCGCAGAGATATTCCGCAAGGGCGACAGCGGAATCATTCGCGCTGGCGATAATCACGCTTTTGAGCAGCTCGCCGAGTTTATAGGTGCTTCCCGCATCCAAAAACGCCTGACTGCCGCCCATGCTCGCCGCCCTCGGCGAAACCGTCACGCGGTCATTCACCGTCACGTGCCCATCGTCAATCGCCTCCAGCGTCAGCAGGATGGTCATGACCTTGTTGACGCTGGCGACCGGACGCCTTTCATCGGCGTTTTTCTCAAAGATGACGCGCCCCGTCGAGGCTTCGCAGAGAATGGCGCTCGGGCTGGTCAGGCTGAGCGGCGTTCCCGTCTCCATCGCCGATTCCTCCGCCAGTCCGATGGACGCCGCCGCTACGCTAAGCATCGCCAAAATCACTGCCAAAAACTTCTTCATGCTTTCCCTCCCCCGCTCTATTGCGCCATCATCTGCGCAATCTCCGCGCTCGTCAGATTCGGCTGAAGTGCCTGATTGATGCCGTCCGCCAAAACACCCGACATGCGCTCCACCAGCGCATCCACCTCTCGCGGCGTCACCACCATTTCCCCCAGCTTGAGGGAAACGACCTGCTCGACGCATGCCGCTATGCGCTCCTCCTCCATCTCGCCGCCGCCAAGCGCATAGAGCGCATCCGACGCAATCGTTGAGGCATAGACGACCAGCGGCACGCCCACCGCAATGACCGGTACACCGAGCGTCTGCTCGTTGAGTGCCTTTCGGTGGTTGCCTACGCCTGAACCGGGCGTGATGCCCGTATCGGCAATCTGTATGGTCGAGGCGATGCGCGATGAGCTTCGCGCCGCAAGCGCGTCGATGGCAATGACGGCGTCCGGTTGAACATGCGTAACCATGCCTTTCAGAATCTCCACCGTTTCCATACCCGTCACGCCCAGAACCCCGGGCGCCGCCGCGCTGACGCTCGCCATGCTCTGCGCCATGTCCTCCGGCAGACATTCCGCCATGTGCCGCGTGACCAAAATGCGCTCTGCCGTGCGCGGTCCAAGCGAATCCGGCGTCACATTTCGGTTGCCTAAGCCGACAACGAGAATGCTTTGCCGCGCCTTGGGCAACATGCTTCTCAGTGTCATAGCCAGCTCACGCGCCAATGCCTGCCGCGTTTTAAGGGCGATGCTCATCGTCTGCGGGCAGGTTAGGGTCACATAGACGCCGCAGGGTCTGCCCATCGCCTGCGCGTCACGTTCGCTGTCAATCCGTACCGTCAGCCGCTCTATACCGCATGCTAACTGTTCCGTATCTGATTTCGATGCGCTGCCGCATGCTTCGACCGCTAAGTCCGTCCATTTCGCTCTCATGATAACTCCCCTTTAACTTCTAAACGGTATTCTGTGCGGTTTTTCCCGAAATATGTACCCATCCTTGCCCCAAAAACCCTTGTTTAAACCACCGCGAAGCGAAGAAAGGGTGCAGGGAACAAGTTCCCTGCTGGGGCTTGGGGCAAAGCCCCAAGCGTAACCCCTAACGTAACCCCCTAAGGTCCCCAAAAAAACGAAAAAGCGAGCCGCTTTCACGCAGACTCGCTTTTCATCTATCTGTTTTTCGCCTTATTCCTGCTTCCCCAGCTTTTCGCATCCGCGGAGCATCGCACTTCGGGAACGCGGATTCCGCTCAACCTCTTCCTTGTCCGGTTTCACGCCGCCCCCGCCCAATACGCGGACAATGGGCTTCTTGCCGCAGATGCAGACCGGTATCTTCGGCGGGCAGGTGCAGGGATTCGCCAGCCTTCGGAAGGTCTGCTTGACAATCCTGTCCTCCAGAGAATGGAAGGTCAGTACGGCGATGTGTCCGCCCGGATTCAGTAAATCCACCATGTCCTCCAGTGCCTTTTTCAGCGGATCCAGCTCGTCGTTGACCGCAATGCGGAGTGCTTGAAACGTGCGGCGGGCACTGTGCCCGTTGTCCTGCATGCGCACCTTTTTGGGAATCGCTGCATCCACGCACGCAACCAAATCGCTCGTCGTTTCCAGCGGCTTTTGGTCGCGATGCTCGCAGATGATCTGGGCAATGCGCACCGCCCATTTCTCCTCCGAATACTCGCGCAGAATACGTGCAATCTCCTCCGCACTCCATGTGTTGACGATTTCCCGCGCCGTCAGGGTTTGATCCTGATCCATGCGCATATCCAGCGGCGCGTCGGCATGATAGGAAAAGCCACGCTCGGCGGTATCCAGCTGATAGCTGCTCACGCCGAGGTCAATCATCATGCCGTCGATCTTCTCCACGCCGCGCTCGGCAAGCAGCGCACGGACATCGTGAAAATTGCCCTTCACGGCGGTAAAATTGCCCGCCGCGCCGAGCCTTTCCGTCGCCGCGGCAAGCGCGTCGTTGTCGCGGTCAATACCGTACAGATGACCTGTTCCGTTCAGGCGGCGCAGAATCTCCGCGCTGTGTCCGCCGCCGCCGAGCGTTCCGTCTACATAAATGCCGCCCTCGCGGACGTTCAGCATATCCACCGTGGGCATGAGCATGACGCTCACATGTTCAAATGACATGAGCAAACTCCTTTTCATGGCGCAGCAGCGTGCGCACCTCTCCAATCAAATACAGCGAACCGGCACAGACGACATTGCCCTCCGGTCCGGCAAGCCTGCGGGCCTCCTCCAGCGCGTCCGACGGGCTGGGGCATGCGTATGTGCGCACGCCGCACGCTTCAAACTCGCCCGCCAGCTCGTCGGCAGGCATCGCGCGCGGAATGCTCGGCTGCGTGCAGACCACGCTATGCACGCGGCTTGCCAGCCGCTGACACATCTTGACGGTTTCCTTGTCGCGCATCATCGCGCTGACCAGCACTGTCTTTTCCTTCGGCATCCACTTATCCAGATAGGCGCACAGCGCGCGGACGCCGGGGTCATTGTGTGCGCCGTCCAGCAGCACGCGCCCGAAATACTCTAACCGCCCGGGCCAATGCACATCCGCCATGCCGCGGCGAATGGCGTCCTCCGTCACCCGAAATCCCTTCTTTTTGAGCGTCAGCAGCGCGCCCAGTGCAGCGCAGGCGTTGTCCGCCTGATGGCGTCCGCAGAGTGATACCTTCAGATTCGGGAGCTTTACATTTTCAAACGCGACGTCAAACGTGATCTGCTTCTGCTCCTCGCGGATGTTTTCGGCGGTCAGCTCGATGACCGGCAGGTCAAGCCCCTTCGCCGCCGCCAGCAGCACGCCGCGCGCTTCCTTTTCCTGCCGCCCGAGGACGACCGGAACGCCGCGCTTCATGATGCCCGCCTTTTCCAGAGCGATTTCCGAAAGCGTATTGCCGAGAATCTTCATATGGTCCATGCCGACCTCGGTAATGACGCTGACCGCGGGATGGATGATATTCGTCGGATCGAGCCTGCCGCCCAAGCCGACCTCTATGACGGCGACATCCACCTTTTCTTCCGCAAAGCAGGTGAACGCAAGCGCCGTTCCCAGCTCAAACTCGGTGACATGCACGTTTTCTTTTTCGCACGCCTGCACCGCGTGCCAGACCTTTTCGACGAGCGCGGCGAGCTTTTCTCCGCTGACGGGCACGCCGTCCAGCCGAATGCGTTCATTATAGACCTCGATATACGGCGATGTATACAGTCCGGTATGGCAGCCCGCCGCACGAAGGACGCGCTCAATCATCGCGCAGCAGGAACCCTTGCCGTTCGTTCCCGCGACATGCACCATGGTCAGCCGCTCCTGCGGATTGCCGAGTTTTTCCATCAGGCTGCGCATATTTTCAAGACCGTTTTTCGTTCCGGTCGGATAGACACTGTGGATTTTTTCGATTGCTTCCTGTTCAGTCACGGAAAGCACCTCCCTTGGCTTGTTTCTGAAAAACACTTGGGGCTTTGCCCCAACGCATTCAGCCATTCCTCTTTCGCTCCGGCTGATTTTGCGGTAAAAAGTCCTGAACCGATTCCATCGGTTTTTTCAAGCACTTTTTTACCTTCTTTTTATAAGCCATAGAAAGAGGGGTTGTCAAGCCCGAATCGCCCAACAGCCCCTCTTGATTTACATGTTCTTCAAATCCTCGATACGCGCATTCAGCTTTTCGAGCTTATCGCGGGAAACCGCCAGCTTCTCACGCTCCTGCTCGACGAGCTGCGCCGGCGCTTTTCCGATGAAGCCCGGGTTATTCAGCTTCTCCTCGCCGCGCTCGATATCGCGCTGCACACTGTCGCGCTCCTTGGTCAGACGCGCCGTTTCCTTGGCAACATCGACCAAATCGCCCAGCGGGATGAACAGCTCAGCCGCCTCGCTGACCGCGGAAACGGTCTTGGCGGGTGCTTCGTCGTCCTTGCCGAGAAGCTCCATGCCGCTTGCCCACGCAAGGCGTCCGAAATACTCGCCCGCGCCTTCCATGGCATGCTCCCAGCCGGTCTTCGGGCGCACAATCAAATGCGCACGGCGTCCGACGGACACGTTCATCTCCGCACGCAGGTTGCGCACCGCACGGATGACATCCATGATGCCTTCCATCTCGCGCTCTTCCTCCGCAAAGGACAGCTCCGGCTTCACCTGCGGCCAGTCGGAGAGCATAATCGTGCCTTCCGTGCCCGGGATGTAGCGATACACCTCGTCGGTGATGAACGGCATAAACGGATGCAGCATTTTGAGCAGGCTGATCAGCACATAACGCAGAACCGCCAGCGTCGCCGCACGGCCTTCGCCATTCAGGCTGACCTTCGCCAGCTCGATGTACCAGTCGCAGAACTCGCTCCACGCAAAGTCATAAATCTTCTGCGCCGCCAGACCGAGGTCATACTCCTCAAAGTGTCCGCTGACCTCGCGGATGGTTTCATTCAGTCGGGTCAGAATCCACTTATCGGCAGTGGAAAGCGTCTTGCCCTCCAGCTCCTCCGCCTCGTCGCCCATGTTCATCAGCACAAAGCGGCTCGCGTTCCAAATCTTGTTGGCAAAGTTACGCGCAGACTCGACCTTGTCGGTGGAGAAACGCATGTCGTTTCCCGGGCTGACGCCCATGACCAGCGAGAAGCGCAGCGCGTCCGCGCCGTATTGGTCGATGATCTCCAGCGGATCGACGCCGTTGCCCAGCGACTTGCTCATCTTGCGTCCCTGCGCATCGCGCACCAGACCGTGAATCAGCACCGTATGGAACGGCGGCTTGCCCATCTGCTCGATGCCCGAGAAGATCATGCGGGCAACCCAGAAGAAGATGATGTCATAGCCCGTAACCAGCACGCTGGTCGGGTAGAAATACGCCAAATCCTCCGTCTTGTCCGGCCAGCCGAGCGTGGAGAAGGGCCACAGCGCGGAGGAGAACCAGGTATCCAGAACGTCCTCGTCCTGCGCCAGATGCGTGCAGCCACACTTGGGGCAGACGGTCGGCGTTTCGCGGGCAACGATAATCTCGCCGCAGTCGTCGCAGTACCACGCCGGAATGCGATGACCCCACCAGAGCTGACGGGAGATGCACCAGTCGCGGATATTCTCCATCCACGTCATATAGTTCTTGGCAAAACGCTCCGGCACGAAGCGAACCTCGCCGTTTCTAACGCACTCGACGGCAGGCTTTGCCAGCGGCTCCATCTTCACAAACCACTGCTTGGAGACCATCGGCTCGATGGTCGTGTGGCAGCGGTAGCAGGTGCCGACCTCATGCGCCAGCGGCTCGACGCTCTTGAGGTAGCCGCCCTCTTCGAGATCCTTGACGATTGCCTTGCGGGCTTCCATCGTCGTCATGCCGGCATACTTGCCGCAGTCGAGCACGCGCGGCTCGCCGACGGTCGCCTTGCCGCTTGCAAACAGCGCGTCGTTCTCCGCCTTCTCCTTCGCGCCGGTCATATGACCGTCATAGGTAAAGACGCGGACGACGGGCAGATCATGACGCTGACCGACTTCAAAGTCGTTCGGGTCATGCGCCGGAGTAATCTTCACGACGCCGGTGCCCTTTTCCATATCGGCATGCTCGTCGCAGACGATCGGAATCTCGATGTTCATCAGCGGCAGGATGACATGGCAGCCATGCAGATGCTTATAGCGCGGATCCTCGCCGTTGATGGCAACGGCGGTATCGCCCAGCATCGTTTCCGGACGGGTGGTCGCCAATTCGAGCTTCTCGCCGGTCTCCTTGACCGTATAGAGCAGATGCCAGAAGTGTCCTTCCTGACTCTGATACTCAACCTCCGCGTCGGAGATGGACGTATTGCAGCAGGGGCACCAGTTGACCATGCGGTTGCCGCGGTAAATCAGTCCCTTTTCATACAGGCGGTTAAAGACCTCGACAACCGCCTTGTTGCATCCGTCGTCCATCGTGAAGCGCTCACGGCTCCAGTCGCAGCTGTTGCCCATGCGGCGGGTCTGACGGACGATGCGTCCGCCGTACTCGTTCTTCCACGCCCATGCGCGGCGCAGGAATTCTTCACGGCCGACGTCGTGCTTATCCAGCCCTTCCTTGCGCATCGCTTCGACAATCTTGACCTCGGTCGCGATGGACGCATGGTCAGTGCCGGGCAGCCAGAGGGTCGGGTCACCCTTCATGCGGTGATAGCGGGTCAGGCTGTCCTGAAGCACGCCGTCCATCGCATGACCCATGTGCAGCTGACCGGTGATGTTCGGCGGCGGCATGACGATGGTAAAGGGCTGCTTGCCCTCCACGCGATGCGCCTTGAACGCGCCGTTCTCCTCCCACTCCTTGTACAGCTCTCCTTCGATGGCCTGCGGGTTATACACCTTGTCCATCTCTGCGGCTTTGTTCTGTTCCATAATCCTATTCCTTTCCGCTTATGCTGAATTAACGATTCGATAAAGCTCTCTCAGCCGCCTTCGGCGTCAGCTCTCCCAGGGGGAGAGCCAAGGCTCTTGCGCCCTTCTTGCCTCTCCCTCTGGGGGAGGTGTCTGCGAAGCAGACGGAGAGGGCGATATTTACACCAAAAACACCGTCAGCGCACCGATGACGACAAGCCCTACGCCGATGAGCTTGACCTGCGGGATATCCTTCTCCTTCCGGCAGAGCCTGCCCGCGCCGAAGGTGAGCAGCGCGCCGACGAGCATCGCGCAAATGCCCGGAACCATATTCGCCTGAAAATTCACGTCCATTTCTCCTTAAAACGCAAAAGGGAACGCTTGGGACGCTGTCCCAACACCTGTCAATAAGCTGAGGTTCAATCCCTTCTTTGCATCACCGAATCTTCCGGTGATATAAAAACGCAGCCCTCC
>URJN01000046.1 GCA_900548125.1 uncultured Eubacteriales bacterium | reverse complement strand
TTGGAAAGAGACAAAATAAAACGACCTTTCTAAATATTTTTAAAAATTCAATTATAGTTTAATCAAAAAGAGAAGAATTGTCAAGCGGAAAACCCAAAGCAGAAAACAGCTCAGTGGTTTTTAAAAGCCAATTAGTGCCGATAATTCAGCAGATTGTGGCGATTTAATGGCGTATTTTGTGCTGCATTGATAAAGAAGTGGTGGTTATATGGAAAGACGGCGTAAAATGAAACTGCGTTGTGCTTTTTACACCGCTGTGGTAAAATGAGGGTGCGAAAGAAAAGCCGCCGAAAAGCGGAAAGCAAAGGAGCGAGATTCTGATGAATATATATGAAGAACGCCGCAGCCGTGTTCTCAGCCAGCTTGTGTTTGGCGAGATGATGGTGCTTTACAGCGGGGAGAGCGTGCCCTGCTCGATGGACGAGGGCTATGCCTTTGAAGCAAACCATCATTTCTTTTATTTGACGGGTCTGCGCCGCGAGAATATGGCACTGGTTATCGCCAATACCCATCGTCCGGCGCATGTCGTTCTGTTTATCGAAGAGCCGATTCCCACGATGGAACGCTGGACGGGCCGCCGCGTGACCATTGAGGAAGCGCAGAAGATCAGCGGCATTCAGGATGTCCGCTATATCGACAGCCTCAATGCTTTTGTCGGACGCTGTGTAGCGCGCGAAACGGTGAACGCCGCTTATTTTGACTGCTACCGCAACGCGGTCGGCGACGCGGACATGTACAACATGACGAAGGCGAAGGCGTTCATGGCGCAGTACCCGACCATCACGCTCAAGAATGCGCATCAGCTTGTTTCTGCCATGCGCATGGTCAAGGATGACGCGGAGGTTGCGACGCTTGAACGCGCGATTGCCGTGACGGATCAAGGCTTGCGCCGCGTGCTGGCAACGCTTGAGCCGGGCAGGATGGAATATCAGGAGCAGGCGGAGTTTGAATATGAAATCCGCATGCAGGGCGCGGAGGGCGTATCCTTCCCGACCATCGCGGGCAGCGGCATCAACGGCTGCATGCTCCATTACGGCACGAACCACTGCAAGCTGGAGGACGGCAAGCTGCTGCTGCTCGACCTCGGCGCACGGGTTGACGGCTATTGCGCCGATATTACGCGCACCTACCCGATTAACGGCAAGTATACGCCGCGTCAGCGCGAAATCTACGATATCGTTTTGCGCGCGAACCGCGAGGTGGCGAAGTCGGCGCGTCCGGGCGTAACCCTGCGTGAGCTGAATGAGCTTTGCAAAAAGGTGCTGGCGGAAGGGCTGATGGCCATCGGCAAAATCGAGTCTGCGGATCAAATCGGAACGTATTACATGCACGGCGTTTCCCATCATCTGGGCATCGACACGCACGACTGCGCTGTCAACGAGAGCGAGGGTCTGCGTGCGGGCATGGTCATCAGCGATGAGCCGGGTCTGTATATCGACGAGGAAGAAATCGGTATTCGCATTGAGGATGACCTGCTCATTACCGAGGATGGATGCCGCGTGCTTTCCGAAGCGATTCCGCGCGAGGCGGAGGAAATCGAAGCACTGATGGCGCGCTGAGAAAGGGTGTTTGGATGAAGCTCAGGATACAGGCGCGTGCGAAAATCAACTGGACGCTTGACGTGGTCGGCACGCTGCCCAATGGCTATCATGATCTGGATATGCTGATGCAGTCTGTGACCCTCTGCGACCAGATGACCATCGAGGAGGCACCGGAGCTTTCTCTCTTTGTCCGCACGCACGGGCGGGCGTTCGTTCCCGCGGACGGAAACAACCTCGTCCTGCGGGCGGCGGCGGCTCTGCAAAGCGCGACGGGCTGTACGCGCGGCGCGCATATCACCCTGCGCAAGTATATCCCCGTCGCGGCAGGCATGGGCGGCGGAAGCAGCGATGCAGCGGCGGCACTGGTCGGTCTGAACCGCCTGTGGGGACTGGGGCTTGGCGAGGACGAGCTGGAAAAAATCGGCTTGACCATCGGCGCGGATGTTCCGTTCTGTATTCGCGGCGGGCTTCAGCGGGCGCAGGGCATCGGTGAAAAGCTGACGCGGCTGGAGATGAAGAAGCCGCTGTATCTGGTCGCCTTCCAGCCCTGCCGCGGGCTTTCGACCCGCGATGTCTTCAGTGCGCTTCATGAGGAAGGCATCAAGCCGGAGGACAGACCGGACAACGAGGCGGCGCAGAAGGCACTCGCCGAGGGCGATGTGCGTGCGCTCGGTCAGACCCTGGGCAATGTGCTGGAGCCTGTTTCCCGCAGGATGCGTCCGGATATTGACCGCGCCATCCGCGCGATTGAAGATACCGGTGCGCTGGGTGCGCGGATGACGGGCAGCGGCTCGGCGGTGTTCGGCGTATACATGCACGCGGGAGCCTGCCGCCGCGCCGTTGACCGGCTCATGGCGGCTTACCCAACCTGCCGAATGATGCGCACGGCGGCGCACGGCATTGTCATCGAAGAAGAATAATTTTTAAGCCTTTGGGCGATCCTTGTCTTATATCCGGAAATGGAGGAATGGACATGGATCGCTTTTTGATTGCCCTCATTCTGGCGGCTCTGCTTTTGCTTCTGCCCGCAAAGGCATTTGGCGGCGCGGTGCAGCCTGCGTTTTTCAGCCTGATTTTTCCTCAGCTTCTGCCAGAGCTTCAGACGGATGATGCGCTTATGCAGGAGAAAACGGCAGGCTGGTCGTTGTTTGGAGGACTTTGCCGATTATGAGAAAGACACGGTTTGCCGCGGGACTGCTTGCGGGGCTGCTGATGCTGTTTTCTCTGTCGCCGGCGGCGATGGCGGCGGTGTATTGGGGGCAGCGCGGCGAAGAAGTTCGTCAGGTGCAGCAGAAGCTCAAGCAGTGGGGCTATTATTCCGGCAGCGTGGACGGCGTTTTCGGACAAAGCACCTACAACGCAATCGTTCGCTTTCAAAAAAAGAATGGGCTGACGGCGGACGGCGTGGCGGGGCAGGCAACCCTTGCCGCTATGGGAATTTCGCAGACAAAAGCAGCTGCGGCGTCGGCTTCCGCATCATCGAGTTATGCGTCGGATATCGAACTGTTGGCGAAGCTCATTCACGGCGAGGCGCGCGGCGAACCCTATGTCGGCATGGTGGCGGTCGGAGCGGTTGTGCTGAATCGGGTCAGGAGCAGCAGGTTTCCCAATACGCTGGCGGGCGTTGTCTATCAATCCGGCGCGTTTGACGCGGTCAGCGACGGGCAAATCAACCTGACGCCGAGCGAGCAGAGCCGGCGCGCCGCACGCGATGCGATGAACGGCTGGGATCCGACCGGCGGATGCTTGTATTACTACAACCCGTCCACGGCGACATCCTCGTGGATCTGGTCGCGTGAAGTGCGGCTGACCATCGGCGAACACAGCTTTGCCGTGTAGGGAGGGAGAATGGAGCGCAAGATCATCGCCATCGGCGTGCTTTCGGTCTTGCTGGGGGCGGCTGTCGGCGCGTGCGGAGCGTTTGCCCTGCGGGAAGTGAACATGCAGCGCGAAGCCATGGCGCGACAGCAGCGGGATATGGCGGATATCGTGGCGGCGATGGCGGATATTGAGGTCAACCTGTCGAAGCTGCTCGTCGTATCGGGCGCACGGCAGAGCGTCGAGCTGCTTGGAGAAACGGCACTGCTGGCTCAACATGTGGAAAGCGGTCTGGCGCATATGGATGCGGGCGAACAGACGACGGGCAGCGCCATGAAGTTTGCGGGGCAGATGGGACAGTATTCGCTCGCACTGGCGGCGCAGGTTTCGGGCGGCGGGATGATATCCGGTTCGGACGAAAAGCAGATTGAAAGCATGCGCAAAACCTGTCGTGCACTGGGCGAACAGCTGGCGCAGGGGCAGACAGCGAACGCGGCAGAGCTGCTGGGCGACGAGGGGCAGAGTGCCATCGAATATCCCTCGCTCATCTATGACGGGCCTTTTTCCGACGGCAGAACGGACGGAAAAACGCTCGGCTTGACAGGCGAACGCCTGACCCGTCAGCAGGCGCGTGAGGCGGCGGCAAGGTATGCGGGCGTGACCGCATCTCAGGTGACGGATGCGGCGGACAGCGGCGGTCGGTTTGAAGCATTCGGGTTTACGGCGGATACGCCCGACGGGAAGATTGCCGTGCAGGTCACGGGGCAGGGCGGACACCTGCTCTGGATGATGCCTGAGCAGGCGGCGTTTACGGCGCGTTACAGCCAGGAAGAGTGTCTGCAAAATGCGCGGGTTTATCTTGCCGACGTGGGCTTCGGACAGATGGAGTCTTGCTTTGTTCAGCAGTACGACGGCATGGTGGTGGCGAACTTTGCGGCGGTGCAGGATGGGGTGACGCTCTATCCCGATCAGGTCAAGGTGCAGGTCAGCATGGAAACCGGCAGGGTGGTCGGCGCGGAATGTTCGCAATACCTATCTAACCATACGACTCGAACGGATGTGGAGCCGAGCATCACCGCAAAACAGGCGGGCGACATGGTTTCAGCCAAGCTAACCATTCGCACTCGAAGGCTTTGCGTGATTCCGACGGAAGCGGGCGAATCGCTTTGCTGGGGATTCGAGTGCGCCGAGGGGAATGACCGATATTGGGCGTTTATCAGTGCCGAAACAGGCGAAATGGAGCAGCTTCTGCGGGTCATTGAAACGGAGCAGGGTGAAACCGTGATGTAAAGCGGGCTGAGCCCGCCTTCACTTCCGCCGAAGTCCACCCTGCATCAAAGACTTGCACACGCGGGCGATTTTACGCAATCACCTATACGCTAAAAAAGCAGGCTGAGCCCGCCTTCACCTCCGCCGAAATCTGCCACGCATCAAAGTCTTGCTCACGCAGGCGATTTTATGCAATTACCTATACGTAAAAAAGGCTATTCGCCTCTTGCGGGGAGAATAGCCTTTTGAAATCGTCAGAAGCACATGCACGTCCGCGGGCAGACTCTGCAAAGCCGCTTGCGGTTGACGATGGTCACCACGGTCGGCGGGCAATTGGCGACGAGCGAAACCATGTTGCCGCCGCAGACAGGCCCGGTGATGGTCGTGATATATTCGTTCGGCGTGGAGAAAACCTCCTCGATGGTATAGTTGCCCGGCGTCAGACCGCTGATAACCAGCGGCTCATCCAGCTCGGTACAGCTTCCCGCGCGAAGGGTGAAGAGCGCACCGCTCGGGTAGCTCGGGCCGGTGATGCGCAGGGTAAACGTCTTGGGCGTGCAGCTCTGGTTGCCGCAAGGTTCCAGAACGATTTTATGAATCACAAGCGTCGGGCCGTTTTCGTATCCGGCGCAGCAATAGTGGGTCGGATTGCAGCACAGCGGGTGGATCCACTCGGGATAGGGACAGCTGGGTCTGCATGAGCAATCATGATGATGGAAACAGCATGACATGACAGGCACCTCCGATATCTATGAAAAGCGCATGACGCGCTGAATGTTGTTTGGAAGCCTGCGGGGGCTGGCTCCATGATAACCTATGCGCAGAAGCGGCATGGGGTGAAAAAGAGTTGGCGATTGGTATGAACGTTCAAGTGACGCTGAACCAAAAAAGAAAAAATTGCAAACGGGATGAATACGCGGTATAATTATCTTTAAGTGTTTATGCCGCAGGGAGGAAGGAGCTTCCATGCGGCAGGAAAAAACTGTCAGAAAGGACTGCGCTCATGAATGTCAAGCGTATCATCCGGCGGATGACGGATAACGATTACCTGTTTACGATCTTCACCAAGATCATGGCTGTATTCATCGGTTTGATTGCGTCGTTTTACTCCAACCGCTTTCTGGGACCGGAACTGAAAGGACAGCTGGGGCGCATTTCGTCTATGCTTTCCATCGTCGCGGTGACGGCGAATTTCGGACTGTATCAGCCGTATCCTTATTATAAGCGGCAGGGCGAAGCCGATGTACTCAATAAATTCCTGCGCATTTTTTTGCTGCAATTTATCGCTTATACGGTCATCGGCGTCGTCGGCGCGGTCTGCTTTCATTCGTTTGAGCTGACAGCGGTTTGCCTGCTCGCGCCGATTCAGGTGCTTGCCAATCAGCTGAGCTTCATGATGATGGTTGAAGACGTGAAATTCAAAAACGCGATCTTCTTTACCGCGCGCATCACCAACACATTGATTACCATCATCGCGTTCTATACGATGGACAGAACCATCCTCGTCGCGCTGGCGCTCATCGTCGTCGGCGACGTCATCACGGTGGTCATGGCACTGATGCGGATGAAGCGATTCCCGAATCCGCTGAAGGCAGATTTGCGATTCGCGGCGAAAATCGTTCCGTTCGGCTTTGTGTCGATGATTACGACGCTGATGCTGACGCTCAACTACCGCGTCGATACGCTGATGATGGGCTACATGTATCATATTCCCGACGCGGAAATCGGCTTCTATTCGCTGGGCGTATCGCTTTCCGAATACGGCTGGCTGATTCCGGATGCCTTCCGCGAGGTGCTTTTTTCGCGCACAGCCAAGGACGACGCGATTGAAGAAGTGACGATGAGCATGAAAATCAACTTCTATCTGACGCTGGTCATGATCGCGGGCATCCTGCTGCTGGGCAGACCGGTGATTCGGATTCTCGCGGGCGCGGAATATCTGCCTGCCTATCCGGTGACGGTGCTGCTGATTGCGGGCATCATTCCGATGAGCTATTTCAAAATCATCGGCACGCTGCTTCTGGCGCAGGGCAAAAAGGGCGCATATCTGGGCATGCTCAGCGCATCGGTCGCCGTCAACATCCTCTGCAACATGATCACGATTCCGCTGTGGGGCAAGATGGGCGCGGCAATGGCGTCGGTCGTTTCCTATGCAGTGGCGGGTTTTGTGTTCTTGGGCTATTACCTGAAAACGTATCAGATTCCGCTGAGCGCGGTGTTTGTATTCAGTCCGAGTGAAAAGGAAAAAATGATGAGCAAGCTGCGTGCCGTGCGCCGCAGACTTGGCAGAAAAGCAAACTGATTCTTGCAAAATACACGGAGGGGAAGCACCCCGGAAAGGGAACTACCATGGATGAAAAGCAGTTGGCAAAGGGCCGCGCCGCCTATCAGATGATGGACGAGGCGTGCAATCAGCTGGTGACGAGCGGCAACTGGCAGCGCGTCGGTTCGAGCGATATCAAGCTCTTTCTGGATATGTATGTGCAGGCGCTCCTCCTCAAGATGGCGCAGACGACGGGGGAGATTTCCGAGGCAATGCTGACCTATATCGCCAGCATACCCGAGCGGGATATTCTGGGTATCGGCAAGGCGAGCGCAACACAGGCACTCAACATCGGCTTTAAGAATCGCTCCTTCGCGGAAGGAACGCCGCTGCTCCTGCGCTGCTGCGTGGCGATGGACGACAAGGAAGGCACGGCGACCGCCCAGCAGTTTGTCGATGGCGTGAGCCGCATGCTCTATGCTGCGGCGGATGTGGACGGCGATATGAGCGGCAATGAGCTGAATTTTATCACCTCGTATGCGGGCGGACTGCGGACGTTTTTGATGACTCGGGCTGCCGGCCGCCACAGCGGCATGCAGGGGGCGACGCGGCGCATCGACGTATTCGGAGAGAACACGGCGCAAAATAACACAACCGCGGAAAAACCGAAGGACGACAAGAAGGCGGACGAGAAGGAAGAAACGCTCGATTCGCTGATGGAGCAGCTGGATAGCCTGATTGGTCTTGAAAGCGTCAAGAAGGAAGTCCGTTCACTCATCAACCTCATCAAGGTTCGTGCGATGCGCAAGGAGCATGACCTCAAGGTCATGGACATGAGCTTCCACATGGTCTTTACCGGCAATCCGGGCACGGGCAAGACGACGGTTGCGCGGCTTGTCGCCAAGATTTATAAAAAGCTGGGTTTCCTGAGCAAAGGACAGCTCATCGAAACCGACCGAAGCGGTCTGGTTGCGGGCTATGTCGGGCAGACGGCTGGCAAGGTGACGGATGTGGTCAACAGCGCATTGGGCGGCATCCTGTTTATTGACGAGGCATACGCGCTGGCGCGCAAGGGCATGGACAATGACTTTGGTCATGAAGCGATTGACACGCTGGTCAAGCTGATGGAGGATCACCGCGATGATCTGGTGGTCATCGTGGCGGGCTATACGGATGAAATGCACGATTTCCTGACGAGCAACCCCGGCTTGATTTCGCGCTTCAACAAGTACATCGACTTTCCGGATTATACGGATGACGAGCTGATGGCGATTCTTGAAATGAACGCCAAGCGTCAGGGGTATTCGATTACGGACGAAGCCAAGCAGGTTGTGCGCAGCATGCTGACGGGGATGACGCTGAGCGAGCGCATGGATTTCGGCAACGCACGCGGCATGCGCAATACGCTTGAAAAGCTGGTGCAGGCGCAGGCAAACCGACTGGCGGTCTGCGAGAGCGAAATCACGCGGGATATGCTGCTCACCATCACCGAGGCGGACGCAAAAGCGGCTCTGACAGATGAAAGCGAGCAGAAGCAGGCGGACGGCGAAAACGCCGAGCAGCTGGCACTTCAGACGGAAGAAAACGATAAGTGAGGAAAATCAATGGCGGCAATCTTATCTGCGGAACATATTACCAAAGCCTATACGCTCAAAAAGCTGCTGACCGATGTGACGCTCTATATCGGCGAACATGACCGAATCGGCGTCGTCGGCATCAACGGAACGGGCAAATCGACGCTGCTCAAGATCCTTGCCGGTCTCGAGGAGCCGGACAGCGGAACGGTCATGCGCAAAAATGGACTGAGGGTCTCTTTTCTGCCGCAAATGCCGGATTACAGCGTGGAGCGCACAGCGGTTGAGCAGGTGCTTTTTGACGCGCCGAAGGACGTGGGCGCACCGGACGAATACGAGGCGAAAACGCTGCTCAGCCAATTCGGCATCAGCGATTTTGAAGCAGATGTGCGAACGCTCTCCGGCGGTCAGAAGAAGCGTGTTGCGCTCGCCGCGGCACTTATCCGACCGGTTGATTTGCTGCTGCTGGATGAGCCGACCAACCATATTGACGCGCCGACCATCGCCCTGCTGGAGGAAAAGCTGGGCAAGTATCGCGGTGCGCTGATGATGGTCACGCACGACCGTTATTTTCTGGATCGCGTATGCAACCGCATCGCGGAAATCAGCGGCGGCGAGCTGTATCTGCACGACGGCAACTTTTCATATTATCTGGAGCAGAAGGCGGCGCGGCTGGAGATGGAGAATGCTGCGGCGCGAAAGAGAAGCTCGATTCTGCGCCGTGAGCTGGAATGGATACGCCGTGGTGCGCAGGCGAGAAGCACCAAGCAAAAGGCGAGAATCCAGCGTTTTGAAGAGATGAGCGCCATCTCCGGCCCGCAGGAAGAGCAGAAGCTTGCGCTCGGCTCGACCAGCTCGCGGCTGGGAAGGCGCATCATTGAATGCGAAAATGTTGGAAAATCCATGGGCGGGAAGCGGCTTCTCCGCGACTTCACCTATACGATTCTGCGCGATGAACGCATGGCGGTCGTTGGCGAAAACGGATGCGGCAAGACGACGTTCCTGCGCATGCTTGCCGGACAGCTTGCGCCGGATGAGGGCACGATCAACATCGGCGAAACGGTTAAAATCGGCTTCTTTACGCAGGAGTTTCCGAAGGTCGATCCGCATATGCGCTTGATTGACTTTATGCGCGATATCGCGGAATACGTCGAAACGCCGGACGGACGCTTTTCTGCCTCGCAGATGCTTGAGCAGTTCCTTTTCCCGTCCGATGTGCAGTATACGCCCGTTGAGCGGCTTTCCGGCGGCGAAAAGAGGCGTCTATATCTGGCAAGCCTGCTGATGGCGTCGCCGAACGTGCTGCTGCTGGATGAGCCGACCAACGATTTGGATATTGCGACGCTGGAAATTCTGGAGGATTATCTGGCGACGTTTAAGGGCGCGGTGATTGTCGTTTCGCATGACCGCTATTTCCTCGACCGCATTGCGCAAAGGCTGTTTGCGTTTGAAAAGGACGCGCATCTGGTGCAATACGTCTGCTCGTTCAGCGATTATCTGGATGCGCAGAGAGCGCAGGAGAGCGAAAAGGACGAGAAAGAGGAGAAGGCTGCTGTTATGCCGCGCAGAACGAAGGAACGCGAACTGCGCATGAGCTATAAAGAGCAGAAGGACTACGAAACCATCGACGCACGCATGGAACAGCTGCAAGGCGAGCTGGAACGGCTGGACGGCGAAATCGAAAAAAACGCCAGCGACTTTGTCAAGCTCACCGAATTGACGCAAAAGCGTGAGCAGACGCAGAAAGAGCTTGACGAAGCTGAGGAGAGATGGCTGTATTTGACCGACCTTGCCGAGCGAATCGAGGCGCAGAAAAAAGACTGAGTATTCCCGAACTGCCTCAGGCATCATGTTTTTCCAAACTGCATATACTGTCTGCGTTTCCATCACTCAAAAAAACGCGCAGTGCGCAGGAGGGAAAAGATGAAACGCAGAGAGAAAGCGATTCTTGCAGCGGGCATGCTCATGGGGGCGGCGGCTCTGACAGGCTGTGCAGCAGGAACGCCGTCCGCATCGTCCGCGCCGACCTCACAGACCGCCCAGCAGCAAACGGCAGAGCCGACTCCGCAGACAAGCCCGAGCATGGAGGCTGCCGACGAGGAAACGCCCGCTCCGATACGCCTGCGCGTCGAGAACAGAGACGTGGACATCGGTGCGCTTGAGGAAGAGGGCAGGCTCTTTCTTCCACTTGAGGAGACAGGCGAAGCGCTGGGGTGGAAGGCGGAAAGCGAATCTATGGAGGAAGAAAGCCGCACGCGCAGGAGCATTTCTCTGACGAAGGAGGACAGCCGCATCACCGTAACATGGCTGGTCAGCGACAACACGGCAAGCCAGATTACATGGCAGAAGGACGGGCTGCTTGTTCCTGTGGATACGGCATTGACGACGCTTCATGACGTCGTTTATGTGCCTGCGGCGTTCTTTGAAGAAGCGGCGGGCGTGTCCGTCAGCCAGACGGCGGAGGGGATAGACGTGCAGCCGCCCGCATCCAAGGATACGCCGCCCACGAAGGAAAGAGACGAAAAGTAGCTGAAGAACACAAAAAGGCGTTGACAGCATCGGGCGACACTGCTATAATAATCACAGAAACCGACGGTGTTCACCGACGGGTCAGATTCCTGGGGTGTGCGCCAGTCGTCTGTATTTTCTCCTACATTTTCATAACAGGAGTCCGGAGTCGGTTCACGGATGTCATGCCCCCGTCTTTGACGCCAGGGGACGGCAGAAGTGCGCCGCAGGGCACCGACCTACCGCGAGCGGTGGGTGAAA
>URJN01000045.1 GCA_900548125.1 uncultured Eubacteriales bacterium | reverse complement strand
GTTTTGAGCAAAGCTCAATTGTTCCTTTTTCGTTGACTTCTCCCGCTTTTTTGACGCATTTGCTTGAAGCAAAGGCGCAAGTCTGCTATAATACCAAAATGGTTGAATGTGTTTTTTGAAGTAAAGCCATGAGGAGGGACACATATTGGCAAAACTCGAGGCTTACGATAAATCCCTTGACTATTCCTATGCGCCGGGCATCTTTCCGGCGACGGAATGTTTGAATAACGCGAAAAAGCGGTGCATGCGTCTTCTCATTGCGACGGCTGGCGCGCAGAGCGAGGGCGTTCAGGCGTTGACCCGCGCGGCGCAGGAGGCGGGCGTGCGCGTTGAGGTTGCGGACAGAGCATTGGAGCGCATTTCCAAGAAGGAAAACTGTTTCGCGGCGATGGTTTACAAAAAAGCGGAAGGGAAATTCGACGATGATTCTCCACACGTCGTGCTGCATCATCCCAGCGACAGCGGCAATATGGGAACGATTCTGCGCACGGCACTCGGTTTTGGGCTCAAGAATATCGCCATCATCCGTCCGGCAGTTGATTCGGATGACCCGCGCGTGGTGCGTGCGTCGATGGGCGCGGCGTTTTCGCTGAACATCCGCCACTTTGATTCGTTTGAGCAGTATCGTGCGCAGTATCCTTTGCGGACGCTGTTCCCGTTTATGCTGACGGGTGCTGTTCCGCTGGAGGAAGCCGTTCAAAAAGTGGACGGTCCGTTTTCACTGGTTTTCGGCAACGAGGCAAGCGGATTGCCCGACGAGTTCGCTCAGCTGGGCGTCAGCACGCTGATTCCGCACAGCCATCAGATTGACTCGCTGAATCTGGCGATTGCAGCGGGCATCGGCATGTATGCGTTCACCCGAAAGTAAGAGCAGAAGGAGTTTCAAGATGAAAATTGTTGTAGATGCGATGGGCGGCGATTTCGCCCCGAAGGTCAATGTAGACGGCGCGATTGACGCGCTCCGCGAATATAGCGACATGGAAATCATCCTCGTCGGACCGCAGGCGTTGGTAGAGGATACCATCGCCGCCTATGCGCAGCCGGAGGAGATGGCGAAGGTGCGCAGCCGCCTGACGGTGGTCAATGCGCCGGAGGTCATCACGACGGAGGAGCATCCAGTCATGGCACTGCGCCGCAAGAAGAATTCGACGTTTGTTGTCGGCATGGATATCGTCCGCCGCAAGGAAGCGGAAGCGTTCGTTTCCGCGGGCTCAACCGGTGCGCTGATGGCGGGAGCGATGTTCAAAATCGGGCGCATTAAGGGGATTGACCGTCCTGCGCTGGCGACGCTTCTTCCCGTTCCGGGCCGTCCGCTGCTGCTGGTGGACGCGGGCGCGAACACGGACTGCAAGCCGTCGTGGATTGTGCAGTTCGGCATGATGGGCAGCGCGTATATGAACCGCGTGATGAACGTGGAAAAGCCGGAAGTCGGTCTGCTCAACATCGGCGTGGAAGCCGCGAAGGGCAACGAGCAGGCGCAGGCGACCTATGCGCTGATGGAGAAGCCCCAGCCGTTCGCCTTCGCGGGCAATGTGGAAGCACGCGATGCGCTGGCGGGTCAGGTGGACGTATTGGCGGCGGACGGCTTTGTCGGCAACGTGCTGCTCAAGAACACTGAAGGCGTTATCTCGCTGATTTTCGGTTTGCTCAAGGGCGGTTTGATGGATTCGACCAAGGGCAAGCTCGCCGCGCTGCTGGCAAAGGACACGTTCAGAAATATCAAGAGGAGCTTTGATTCGACGGAAATCGGCGGCGCGCCGCTTCTGGGCGTTGAGGGCGCGGTCATCAAGGCGCACGGCAATTCCAACGCACGCGCCATCTTTTGCGCCATTCGTCAGGCGAAGAACATGGTGGAGGGCGGCGTTGTGGATGTCATCCGCGACGAGGTTGCCAAGCTGACCGTCGAAACGGAAGAATAAGCCATTTTCCCGTGCAGACGGGATTGGAATAACGAAGAAAAATGATATCAGGAGGAAAGCAATATGGTATACGATAAGCTCAAGGGCATGATTGCCGATCAGCTCGGCGTCAGCGCGGATGAAGTGAAGCCGGAAAGCCGCCTGAAGGAAGACCTCAAGGCGGACAGTGCGTCGGTGATGATGCTGGTGATGGACGTGGAGAGCGAATTCAATATCGAAGTTGAAGACGACGCCATCGAAAAGGTCAAGACCGTTGCGGATATGGTCAAGTATATCGAAGATAAGATGTAAGGATGTTTGGCGCACCGTTTTTCAGGAAGCGGTGCGCCCTTCCCGTGTATTTCATTTCGCACGGACAGCCGTGCGAAGCGAAATGGACGGTTACAAAGACCTCTCGGATGGCAACAGCCCCGCTGTTTTTTAAGCCGGGCAAATTTGGGAGGCGGAGCAAGTGAGGTTAATATGAACTATCAATCCCTTGAACGGACAATCGGGCATCAATTTGCGGATATCGCGCTGCTCGATTTGGCGATGACCCATCCGTCCTATGCGCTTCAGCATAAATGTCAGGACAATCAGCGGTTGGAATTTCTGGGCGACGCGGTATTGGAAATCTGCGTCAGCCGCGTGATTTATCATAAATATCCCAAACTCAGAGAGGGGCAGCTGACCCGCAAACGTGCGGCATTGGTCTGCGAAGCAAATCTGGCGAAAGCCGCGACCCGTTTGGGGCTGGGCAGCTATCTGAAGCTCGACCGCGGCGAAGAGGTTGTCGGCGGGCGTGAAAACCCGTCCATCCTTGCCGACACGATGGAAGCAGTCATTGCCGCTGTCTATCTGGACGCAGGCATGGAGAAGGCGGCTCAGCTGGTCGATTTGGCGATGGATGGCTACGAAACCAGCGAGAAGGGCGACCGCGACGCCAAGAGCGCGCTGCAGGAGTATTTGCAGGCGCTGGGCGAGGAAACGCCGACCTACGAGATTATCGGTCAGGACGGGCCGCCGCATGCCCGCGTCTTTACCGCCCGCGTTCTCCGCGCAGACGGCAGTGAGCTGGGCACGGGCACAGGCGCAAGAAAGCAGCGCGCCGAGGAAGCCGCCGCTCAGATGGCGATGCGCACGCTCCAAGGCGAGAATAGTTGAAAATACGCCCCCGCGGGGGATGAGGGAAAGGGGTCGCACAGGTGCGGCTAAAGAAACTGGAAATCTACGGCTTCAAGTCATTTGCGGAACGCACGGTGGTCGTCTTTGACGAGGGCATTACGGGTATTGTCGGGCCTAACGGAAGCGGCAAATCCAACCTGTCCGATGCGGTGCGCTGGGTGCTGGGCGAACAGAGCGCGAAGGCACTGCGCGGCGGGAAGATGGAAGACGTCATTTTCGGCGGCACCCAGAAGCGTAAGCGCATGGGCTATTGCGAGGTATCCCTCGTCTTTGACAACGAGGATCACGCTTTGCCGGTGGATTATACCGAGGTCATGGTTACCCGCCGCGTTTACCGCACGGGTGAAGGTGAATACTATATCAACAAATCCGCCTGCCGCCTGAAGGATATCGTCGAGTTGTTCCGCGATACGGGCATCGGCAAGGACGGTTATTCGATTATCGGTCAGGGACGCATCGACGAAATCCTTTCTCAAAAGAGCGAGGACAGGCGCGGCATCTTTGAAGAAGCGGCGGGTATTGTCAAATACCGCACGCGCAAGGAGGAGAGCGAGAAGCGTCTTTCCAACATGCGCGACAACCTTGCCCGCGTTGAGGATATCATCGCCGAGCTGGAAACCCAGCTTGAGCCGCTGGAAAAGGCGAGCGAAACGGCGCGGCGTTATCTGTCCCTGAGAGATGAGCTGCGTGTGCTGGAGTGTTCGGCATTCGTTCTGCGCAGTGACCGCGCCAAGGAGCGCATCGAGGAAGCACAGCAGCTTTTGATCGGTCTGCGCGAAGCCATTGCCAACGAGGAGAAGCGCACGGAAGAACTGAGCGCTGCTCGTGAACAGGCGAATGAACAGACGCAGACGCTTGAAAACGACGTGACCGCGGCGCACAACGCTGTGCTTGAGCTGACGCGGGAAACCGAAGCGCGGGAGGGCGAGCTTGCCATGCTCCGTGCGGAAATCGCCCGCATGGAAAAGGACGTTCTCGCGCTCAATCAGGATGAGGACGTCAAAAAAGCCAGAAGCGCGGCATTGGGCGACGAGATTCGCAAGAACGATCGGGAAGCCTACGCCAACCGCAGGAAGATTATCGATGTTCAGCGCGAACTGGCTCAGAAGGAAGAGGCACAGACTGCCGCGCAGGAAGCGGCACGCGAAGCCGAGGAACGCCTTGAAAGCCATAAGAGCGCGATTATCGACGCCATGAACCGACTGAGCGATGTGCGAACCAGCGAAGCGCGCCTTTCGACCATGCGCAAAGAGCTTGAACGCCGCGGCGAAGAAGCGCAGGCACAGCGCGATGAGCTGGAACAGACCGCCCAGCGCATGGATGAACAGCTGGCGCAGGCAAATGACGAGCTGACACAGGCGCAGGAAGCGGAAGCGCAGAAACGCGAAGCGGAGCAGAAAATCGAAGCGGAATCGCAGGAAACCGCACGCCGCATCGCTGCGCTGACGCAGGCTCTGGGCGATGCCAACGGACAGAAGCAGGCGACCGCAAGCCGTCTGCGCGTTCTGCGAGAGATGGAGCGCGATTACGCCGGCTATCAGCAGGCGGTCAAGCAGGTACTTCTGCATGCGCGAGGGAACGAAGGCGTGCGCGGCGTCGTCGCGTCACTGATTCATGTACCCAAGCAACTGGAGCGCGCGGTGGAAGCCGTGCTGGGCGGTGCGCTGCAAAACGTTGTGACGACGGACGAATACATCGCCCGCGACATGATTGCCTATCTGCGCCAGAATAAGCTCGGACGCGCAACCTTCCTGCCGATGAGCACCATTTCGGGCAGGACACTCAGCCCGCAGGAGCGGCAGGTGCTTTCCATGCCGGGATGCGTCGGTGTCGCCAGCGAGCTGGTCGAGTATGACCCGCAGTATCGCGGCATCGTCGAAAACCTGCTGGGCAGAACGGTTGTAGCGGAAAATCTGGATTACGGTATCGAAATCATGCGGCGCGGACGGCATGCGTTCAGGCTCGTGACGCTGGAAGGCGATGTCATGCACTCCGGCGGTTCGATGACGGGCGGTTCGAGTGCATCCCGAATGACCAGCCTGCTTTCCCGCGAACGCGAAATCAAGGAGCATGAGCAGCTGCTGGGCGAGCTGGACGCGAAGATTGCCGAATATGGCAAGCGCATCGAGAAGGGCGAGGGCATCCGCCTTCAAATCAAGCAGCGTCATGCGCAGTCGTTTGAGGATATCCGTCAGGCGCAGATTGATGTGTCCGTTGCGCAGGAGCGCGTGCGCACGATGAGCGCACAGAGAGAGGAGCATCGCGTCCAGCAGGAACGCTGTGACCTGCTGCAAACGCAGATTGAGCAAAACCTCAGCCAGATTGACAGCCAGCTGGCGGGGGCACGCGACACGCAGGCGGGCGAGCAGAAGACCAACGATGAAATGAACAAACAGACCGCCGCGCTCAGCGACGAGCTGTATGAAAAACGAGAAAAACTCGACGCGCTTCGCGAGGAAACGCAGAACCTGCGCGTCCTGCTGGCGACCTGCGAACGGGACGCCAACGCTTTCGAGCAGGAAGGCTTGCGCATTCGCCGTGAACAGGATAACCTGGGCGTGCAGATTGGACAGGCGCATGAAAAACGCGAGGCGTTGACCTTGCAGCATCAGCAAAGCACGCAGCTGCTCGCGAAAAACAGCATGGAGCAGCAGACCTGCGCCGAAAGGCTGGAGGATGCGCAGAAGAATCTGGCGGCGCGTCAAGCGGCGCGTAACGAGGGACAGGAGCGCATCCGTCAGATGACGCAGGAAATCGACAGTCTGCGCGAAACGCTGGCGATGGATACGGATAAATGCCATAAGGCGGAGCTGATTCTCGGACGCACGCAGAGTGAGCTGGAGCAGATGCAGCAGCGCATTTGGGATGATTATGAACTGACCTATGCGGGTGCGCAGGAATATATGGCCGAGCCGTTTGACATGGCGCAGGGCGACAAGCGGACGGGCGATATCCGCAAGGAGATTCGTGAAATGGGTCCGGTCAACGTGACGGCGGTAGAGGATTACCGCGCCTGCCGCGAACGATATGATGACCTTGCCCGACAGCGTGACGATTTGGTCAACGCGCAGAACGACCTGCTGAACATCATTGATTCGCTGCAAAAGCAGATGGAACGTCAGTTTATTGACAGCATATGCTTCAGGAATATCTGAGCGAAACGTTTACCAAGCTCTTTGGCGGCGGACATGCCGAGCTTCGGCTTACGGATGAAAGCAATGTGCTGGGCTGCGGCATCGAGATTGTCGCACAGCCGCCGGGAAAGAAGCTGCAAATGCTTTCGCTGCTCTCCGGCGGCGAACGCGCGCTGACGGCGATCGCGATTCTGTTTGCGATGCTGAGGCTCAAGCCGACGCCGTTCTGCTTCCTGGATGAGATCGAAGCGGCTCTGGATGACGGCAATATTTCGACGTTTGCCGACTATCTGCGCGATTTCTCTAAGGACACGCAGTTTGTCGTCGTCACGCACAGAAAAGGCACGATGGAACGCTGCGACGGTCTGTATGGTGTGGCGATGGAAGAAAAAGGCGTATCGAGGATGCTCAGCGTAGAGCTGAAGGACGTTGGCGCGGACGCGATGATGTAAAAAGGGCGTTGCACAAGCCGGTAGGGTTTTGCGATTTCAGGCTTGCCCGTGAGGAAGAAAAGAACGGAGTAAATAAGGAGCAGAGTATGGGACTTTTCGGATTTGGAAAGAAAAAGGATCAGGAAGAAAAGACGGAGAAGGGCGGTTTCTTCGGCTTCGGGAAGAAGAAGGTCAAGGAGCAGGAGGAGGTTAAGACCGAAGCGGTTAAGCCGGTTGAAGCTGAGCAGCCTGTCGAGCAGCCTGCGCAGGTCGAGGAAGAAAACCTGACGGCAGAAGAACAAATCAACGTGCAGGAGCAGCCGATTGCGGAAGAAGCGGCTGTTGAGGAAACGGCTGAGGAAAAAGTGCCTGCCGCTCAAGCAGAGACTGTGGCTGAAATCGAGCCGATTGCCGAGAAAAAGGTTGAGGAAAAGAAGGAAGAGCCGGTTCTTCAGGAGGAAAAGAAGAAGGGTCTGTTCTCCCGACTGTGGGAAGGGCTTTCCAAGACGCGCGGCAATTTCTCTGGACGTGTGGATGAACTGATTGAGGCGACGGAAGAAATCGATGACGATTTTTACGAAGACCTTGTGGATATCCTGATCATGAGCGATATGGGCGTCCGCACGAGCGATAAGGTGATTCAAGAGCTGAAAAAGCGCGTCGAGGAGCAGAAAATCACCGACGCTAAAAAGGCGCGCGAGATTCTCAAGGACATCCTCAAGGGCATCATGACGATGCCGCGCAAGCCGCTTAAGTGGCCGATGGTGATGCTGGTTGTCGGCGTCAACGGCGTGGGCAAGACGACGACCATCGGCAAGCTGGCGATGCGCTTCAAGGATGCGCGCCACAGTGTCGTTCTCGCGGCGGCGGATACGTTCCGTGCGGCGGCGGCTGACCAGCTTCAGATTTGGTCGGAACGTGCGCAGGTGCCGATTGTCCGCCATGCGGAAGGCGCGGATCCTGCCGCGGTTGTGTTTGACGGCATCAAGAAGGCGCGGGCTTCCGAGGCGGATCTGCTCATCGTCGATACTGCCGGACGTCTGCACAACAAGAAAAACCTGATGGACGAGCTGAACAAGATCTTCCGCGTCATCACCCGCGAATATGAGGAAGCTGAGGTGCGTACGCTGCTGGTCATCGACGCGACGACCGGACAGAATGGTTTGCAGCAGGCGAAGGAGTTCTCCGAGGTGACGGATGTGACCGGCATCGTGCTGACCAAGCTCGACGGAACCGCCAAGGGCGGTATCGCTGTGGCGATTATGGACGAACTGAAGCTGCCGGTGCTTTACATCGGCGTGGGCGAGGGCATCGAGGATTTGCAGGCGTTTGACGCCAATGCGTTCGTGGACGCCATTTTCTGATTGAAATAGGGGTAAGGAGGTTCCGCCATGCGGATACTCAAACGGCTGCTTGACTTTATCGCATCGCGGATGCTGCTCATCACGGTCGTCTGTGCGCTGCTGGTCATCTCGTTTTATCTGACGATGAACACGGCGAATATCTGGGTGCTGATTGACGATGGCTTGGATGCGCGTGCGGGCGTTGTTCTGATGGGCGGAAGCGAGAGCGAGCTGACCAGCTACTTTAAGGCTGAGTTTCTGGCGCAGGATCCGGTTTTGCAGGTGGGTCTGAGCGATACGTCGCCGTATAAGGATTATGAGATACGCGGCTATGACCATCGCGTGAAGATGGTTTCCGTCTGGTCGTGGCCGTGGGAAAATGTTGCGCGGGCAGAGGTCGTTGAGAGCATTCCCGCTATTGACGGAACGATCCGCTCTTCCAAGCGCGAAGCGGCGCTTGCCGAAGGCGGCGAAGCGCGGCTTTCTCCGCCGGAATGGACGACGACGCGCTACCGCGTAACGCTTGTGCGCACGGCGGGAAAATGGCTCATCTCCAATTTACAGGCTATCTCAAAGTAAGGGAACGTGAGGTGTGAGGCAAAGCCTCGCGCGCTCCCCGCAGAGGAAATATGTATTTCCATTTTTTGCAACAAGGCTCGATGCTTACGCCGATGGCGGGCGTGACGGATATGCCGTTTCGCGTTATCTGCCATGAAATGGGCTGTCCGATGGCGGTCAGCGAAATGGTGAGCGCAAAGGGTTATTTGCTTTCGCCCAAGGGAAATCGCGCGGCGCAGGAACTGCTCAGCGTTGATGAATCCGAAAAGGGCGCGGTCGCGCTTCAGCTCTTTGGGCATGAACCGGAGGTCATGGCGCGCGCGGCGGAGGAGCTGACTGCGGACGGACGGTATGCGCTGCTGGATATCAATATGGGATGCCCCGTGCCGAAAATCGTCGGCAATGGGGAAGGCAGTGCATTGATGAAAGAGCCTGTCCGCGCGGCGGAGCTGATTGCTGCCGTCGCAAAGGCGTCCCATGTGCCGGTGACGGTCAAGATGAGGCTGGGTTTTGAAGCGGGCAGCGAGGCGTATCTGCTGCTCGGTCAGCTTGCACAGGAGAGCGGCGCGCAGATGATTACCCTGCATGCCCGCACACGCAGCCAGTTTTATGAAGGACATGCGGATTGGAAAGCGATTGCCCGTCTTAAACAGCGGGTGAGCATTCCCGTTGTCGGCAATGGCGATATTCTCTGCTGGCAGGATGCACTCCGCATGCGGGAGGAAACCGGCTGTGACGGCGTTGCGGTCGGGCGTGCGGCGCAGGGAAACCCGTGGATTTTTGCGCAGATTCGCGACGCGATGCAGGGCAGACCAATCAGTGAGCCGGACAATGAGGAAAAGCTGGCGGTATGGACGCGCCATCTGCATATGCTTGCCAAGCTCAAGGGTGAAGCCGTTGCCGTGCGTGAAATGCGGCGGCATATTGTCTGCTATGTCCGTGGCATGCGCGACGCGGCGCGGCTTCGGGTCAGGGTCAATGCGATTACCGATATGGAAGAATTGGAAAAAACCCTCGCAGCATTTATGCTGGAGGGACGAGTGGAATAAATGCCGAAAGGTCTATCTGATGGACTCTGATGGACTCAGATATCCCGCTCAATAAACAATGAAATCAAGAAACCTCCTGTTGCAGAAGTCAATCTGCGACAGGAGGTTCTCTGTTGGGGATTTGTTTCCATGTCTGTTAAACAGGAAATAAATCCGCTAAAATGCTTTTAAATATCAGATTATTTCGCGTTGTTCGCGGCAGCCTGAATCGCCTCGAGGAAGCTGCCAACGTCCATGGTGCAGCTGCTCTTCAGGTCAACATCGTCCGGAACCTGCGTGTGATGTCCGTCGCCCTTGTCATAGGTCGGCATGCCGACAACTTCCGCGACGGTCTTGCCGACGCACCAAGCCTCAAGGGCTTCCGCCTGCTCATACCATTCCTTGCCGATGCCGCTGGCACCCTTCATGCCGTAGCCTTCCTTGAGCTCCTTCTTGGTCGGATGCTCAGCCGCCAGGTCGGTGGTCAGCGCGCCGGTCGCGTCAAAGCCAATCTTGTTCTGGGCGATATCGAAGCTGACGCTGACGATCTTGCCCTCGTCGTCCAGCTCGAGCGCGCACATGGTGGTGTTCACGGTGACGGAGCCAGCCTTGTCAGCGGTTGCAGCGGAACCGGACATGCTGGTCACAGAGCCAAGACCGGTAGCGGCGAGCGCGCCGGTGGAAACGGAGAGAAGCAGAGCCGCAGTCGCGGCAGCCATAGCAAACTTTTTCATAATATGTTCCTCCAAATGATGTGTGTTGAAAAAATATCGCTCGCCGCATTTCCCCGCGGATGGAGATGCGGTAAACTTACTTGATGATGGTATAGGCGTGCCGCCCGAGCGCGTCCCAAATGGCGGAAATGACCTTTGGAGCGCGAAGCGTTGCGCCGGTGGAAACGTCGGTATCCGATGCAATCTGACCGGGCAGATAGAGCCGATTGACGCTTGAGACGTCCTTGCCGACGAGGTAATCAAGCAGCTGCTTAAACTGTGTGCAGATTTTTCCCTGCGCAGTTGCGGCGTCGCTTGACAGATAATCCTCGTCTTTATATTGAAGGGTCAGGTAATTGATCTCGGTAAAGTGGTTGTCCTTGAGCGTAAATTCCAGAGCAACCTGTTCGCCGCCGTCCTCCATGTAGCTGCCGCGGTAAACGCCGTCTGAGTACGACTCGGCTTCGGGCAGTTGCGTGGTATCGACGATTTTATAAGGATGGCGGTTCAGTCCGTCCCACAGGGCGGAGATGAGCTTGCCGGCTTTCATGGTTGCCGTTGTAACAGCGTCCAAATCCTCGACAATGTCGTAAGGGGAGTAGAGGTCGTCAATCGCGGAGACGTCCTTACCGACGAGATACTCCGCCAGCTGGCGATATTGATGCAGAATGGCTTTCTGCGCGTCGCTGGCATCCTCGTTCATGTAATCGCCGTCTTTGTATTTGACGCCGCGATAGATGAGTGACGTGAATATACCGTCCTTCAGCTCAAACTGAATGGCAATCTGCTCAATGCCGCCGTCGTAGTAAAACCCGCGGTAGATGCCATCCGGATAATCCTGAGCAAGAGCGGGGCAGACGAAAGCGAGAAGCAGAGCAATCAGAGCAAGCAAGCGTTTCATGTGATTTCCTCCTGATTACGAAAATCATTCTAAAGTGAATTGATGGCAAAAGTATGTCTTTCGGCAAAAAAAC
>URJN01000044.1 GCA_900548125.1 uncultured Eubacteriales bacterium | reverse complement strand
TTCACTTATCAATGACGGACCTGTCACACTGCTGATTGATTCGAGGAGGACATTCTGAGATGCTGGATATCAAAACCGTGACCGGCGGACCGTTGGATGTCAACACTTACGTGGTTGCGCCGGATGGAGCGGCGGAATGTGTGCTGATTGACCCGGGTGCGGAATATGCCGTGGTCAACGGTGCGGTCTGCGGAAGAAAGGTGACTGCGGTTCTTTTGACGCATGCACATTTTGACCATATGCTCTATGCTCGTCCATGGCTGAAAGAGGGCGTAAAGCTCTATGTTCACGAAAAGGATGCCGCGGCATTGGGCAATCCGGAGCTGAATCTGTCGGGTATTGTCGGCGCACAGCTGACGCTGCCGCAGGCGGATGTATTGCTCAAGGACGGCGACAAGGTTGAAGAAGCAGGAATCTGCTTTGATGTGCTTCATACGCCGGGACATACGCCCGGATCGGTCTGCTATCTGCATGATAAGTCGCTTTTTTGCGGTGATACGCTTTTTTATCAGGGATACGGTCGCGTAGATTTGGCAGGCGGCAGCGAAACGGCGATGATGGCGTCGCTTGCCCGACTGATGAAATTGCCGGATGATACGGTCTGCTATCCCGGTCATGGCATGAAAACTAAGATTGCATGGGAACGGGGGACACAGGCGTGACCATCGCGGTAAAGACGCAGCTGCCGGCATTTCAAAATGATATCGGCGATGTTATCCGTTTGTTTTACGGAGAAGGCGCGGCGGTTGAAGCGGAACAGACGGCAGATATGCGTCTGACCCATACGCACAGCGAACAGGACGGTATGTGGACGGAGTGCGTTGAGCTGACGGACGGAAATGGTCTTGCGGAGAAAGAAGCACTTAGTGCGCCTACGGCATGCGGAGGTTTGGAGGAGAAGCGTCAGCTCAAGCGGTTGGTGAAGCGCTGCTGTTATCAGTTGATGAAGCGTGTCGCGGGCAGAAGACCTGCATGGGGCTCGTTGACGGGTATTCGCCCGACAAGGCTGTATTATCAGCAGCTCGAAGCAGGTAAGACGAGGGAAGAAGCACGGGAAACGCTTTGCAGCCTGTTTGATTTATCTGACGAAAAGATTGCGCTGCTGGATGAAATCATCGACGCTCAGCAGGGGCTGATTGCCCGTAATCCGCGCGCGTGCGATTTATATATCGGTATACCGTTTTGTACGACGAGATGCGCTTACTGCTCGTTTTCTTCCGGAGAAATCGGAGATGGGCGGCTGGTAGAGCCATACTTAAATGCGCTTTTCCATGAGATTGAGATTTGCGCACGGATGATCCGTGAGTTCGGGCTGGATATTCGAGTCGGATATATCGGCGGCGGAACGCCCAGCAGCCTGAACACCCGACAGCTGGAACGGCTGCTGAATCATATTGAAAAGCACTTTGGCAAGCTGGACGAGTTTACGGTTGAAGCCGGTCGTCCGGATACGCTGGACGAAGAAAAACTGCGGATGATTTACAGCCATCCGGTGACGCGCATAAGCATCAATCCTCAGACCATGAACGACGATACGCTTGCCCGAATCGGTCGCGCACATACTGCTCGGCAGACGGAGCAGGCGTATGAATTGGCGCGGAAGATTGGTTTTAAGGACATCAATATGGATGTCATCGCCGCCCTGCCGGGCGAAGATTATGAGAAGTTTGCCTATACGCTGGAGCGTATTCGCGAGATGAAGCCGGAAAGCCTGACCGTCCATACGCTTGCTATCAAGCGTTCTTCTAAGCTGCACGAGGTCAAGTACGCGCAGAATGAGCAAGATGTGGCGCAAATGGTGGAGCTTGGCAGACAGACGGCGCATGAAATGGGCATGCGCGCTTATTACCTGTACAGACAGAAGTATATGGCGGATAATTTGGAGAACGTCGGATACGCCGTTCCGGAAAAAGTCTGCCGATACAATATTGATAACATGGAAGAAACGACCAGCGTGTTGGCACTGGGCGCGGGCGGAATCTCAAAATGTGTGATGCGCGAAGAGGAAAAGATACTGCGCGCACCGAATATAGCCAATATTGAGCAGTATATCGACCGCGTTGACGAGATGATTGGACGTAAACGTGAAGCGTTCGCAGCTAAAGCGGAAATGTTGAAACAAGTCTGAGAAAAAGGAGAACGATGCAATGGTCATCAGCGACAAACAGGCTTTACGCCGCTGTGTCAAGCAGGCAGTCCGGCGTGCAGAGGTCGTAGAATCCATGCTGGATTTTGACATATTGCATGGTGTACTGGGTGTAAAACCGTTGTTGAGCATGGCGGTACAGCCTTTTGAGGGTACGCCGCTTGGGGAAAACGCCGTTGCAGCATCTGCTGCGATGGATGCACTGGAGATGCCGTTTGGCGATCCGGCTCGCGCGGAGCTGATTCAAAGCGGATATACGCGGGATGCTTACTTTCGGGAGATTCTCGATGTCATGAAAGCCAAGCGTGTTTTGGTTCGTGTACCGATGGACAAAACGCAGGACATCCAGTATCATGATGATCGGCTTGCTCCTCTGGTTGCCGTTTCGCCTGATTTGTTTGTTCCCGGACGTTACGGAACGGATTATAGGCAGTGTGCGGAAAGTATTCTTGAAAGCACAGGTGCGTGTGATGCGCAGGATATTCTGGTTGAGGAATTTGACCAATACGCGCTGGAATACAGCGTGATTCCTGCCTGTCAGGATGGTCGTCTGCGGCTGCATATCGGTGTAAAGAATGAAAATCAGCTGAATATACTCGCGGAGCTGCTTGACCGAGCGACGGACGTATATGCGGTCATTTTTGCCGATTATGAGATTGAACGCAGGCTGATTGATGCGGCTGCGGCTAGAACGCGGATGATTGTTCGGCTGTCGGATATGAATCATCTGTCCTATGCTTTTGATAAGCTGGGACTGCGGTTTATTCCATATGCAAGCTGTGCGGAGTTGCCGGAATTGATGCTAGGCAGATGGATTTGTGCGCGGGAGAAGATATGGCAGTCGCTTTGCGAGGCGTATCTGCCGCTTGCGCGAAGCGGTTATTCTCTGCAGAGCGAGGATATTGCTCGGGATGTGCAGCTTTTTATGAGCGGAAACCTGAAATTTGAACAAGATAAAACGGCGCGGTATGCGCCTGTTTGAGGAGGAAGAACAATGAATCCGACTTTTGTGATTGAAATGGAAAACGGACAGACGATGAAGGGCGAGCTTTATCCGGATGTTGCACCCAACAGCGCTGCAAACTTTATCGAGCTGGCGAACAGCGGTTTTTATGACGGCGTGATTTTTCATCGCGTTATCCCTAGCTTTATGATTCAGGGAGGCGACCCGCTCGGTCGCGGTACCGGCGGACCGGGTTACAGCATCAAGGGCGAGTTTGCGCGCAATGGCTTCAACAATCCGCTCAAGCATACGCGCGGTGTTTTGTCCATGGCTCGCAGCATGATGCCTAACTCTGCCGGCTCTCAGTTCTTTGTCATGGTGGATGATGCGCCGTATCTGGATGGTCAGTATGCTGCGTTCGG
Organism: uncultured Eubacteriales bacterium; assembly: GCA_900548125.1. Taxonomy (GTDB): domain Bacteria; phylum Bacillota; class Clostridia; order Christensenellales; family Aristaeellaceae; genus Ventricola. The sequence continues at coordinate 7,932 of URJN01000044.1, read as the reverse complement.
TAAGGTGACGGAAGGCATGGAGACCGCCGATGCGATTGTCAGCGTACCGCGGGATGCGATGGACAAGCCGTATGAGGATCAGAAAATGAAGTCTGTCCGCGTGGAAACGTATGGCGTGGAATATCCGGTCGAGAAGATCAAGGGGCGCGGCTAAAAACGGAGGCTTGCTGTGAACAAAAACAAAGTAGTTGTTCACTTGATGGGACACGATTACACGATGGTGACTGATCAGCCGTCGGAAAAAGTGCAGCGTCTTGCCCGCTATGTGGATAGAAGAATGAGAGAGCTTTCTATCCTCACTCGCGCGGGCGAAGGGATGCTTCCGGTCTTAACGGCGATGACGCTTGCCGACGAGCTTTTTACTGCGCAGGACGAGGTCAATCGACTGCGCCGAGAGCTTGCCGACAAAAATCAAAAGGATACTCAAACGGAAATAGAATGATTCAGCGGCGGCGTGAGGGGACAAATGCCCTGCGCCGCCTTTTTCGGAGGAAAACGGATGGAGCTGCTTTCGCCTGCGGGCAATCGGGAAGCACTTGTTGCCGCGATTTCGTGCGGCGCAGACGCTGTTTATTTGGGATATACTGCCTTCGGTGCACGCAGTTATGCGGGAAATTTCGATGCGGATGGCTTGCGCGAAGCAGTCGAGTATGCGCATGAGCGCGGGCGGAAAATTTATGTGACGGTCAATACGCTGGTCAAGCAGTGCGAAACGGATGATCTCTGTGATGTGTTGGAGCTGCTGGGCGATGTGAATGTGGACGCTGTACTGGTTCAGGACATGGGCGTGGCGAGAATCGCGCAAATGCGTTTTCCGCAGCTTGTGCTGCATGCCAGCACGCAGATGACCATCAATAATGCACAGGGCGCAAGACTCATGCAGAAAATGGGTTTCGCACGTGTCGTTCCAGCTAGAGAGTGTTCGCTTGAGGAATTGCGGAAGATGGCGGATACGGGTGTTGAGGTTGAAGCATTTGCGCATGGAGCGTTGTGCGTCGCGGTTTCCGGACAATGCCTGTTTTCGAGCATGATTGGCGGACGCAGTGGAAATCGCGGACGTTGTGCGCAGCCCTGTCGGCTTCCGTATTCGCTAGACGACGGAACGAACGGTTATCTGCTTTCAACGAAGGATTTGATGTTGATTGACAGATTGCCGGAGCTTCGGGATGCCGGTGTGTATTCATTTAAGCTCGAAGGCCGAATGAAGCGTCCGGAGTACGTCGGCGTTATTACTCGCGCTTATCGTGAGGCTTTGGATGCTGCGGAAGCACATGTTTCGTATCATCCAGATGAAGAGACCCTTGAAGGTCTGCGTCAGGTTTTTAATCGCGGCGGGTTTACGGAAGGCTATGCTCTGGAAAAGAGCAACGCTGCATTGATGAGCTGGCAAAGACCGAATCATTGGGGCGTACAGGTTGGAAAAATTATGTCCATGCGGGGGCCGCTGGCACAGGTTCTATTGACTAAGAACCTGAATAACGGCGATGGCTTGCAGGCGCGTGGCGGAAAAGAAGCGGATTTCACCTATTCCGGTAAGGATACGCCTGCCGGAATGGAGGCGACGGTTCGTATTGCGGACAGGCAGGTCAAGGTTGGGGACGAGGTCTATCGCCTGACAGATGCGAAACAGATGAAAGAAATCCGCGAAATCATGGGCAAAGAGAATGTACAGGTTCCGCTCGATATGCACTTGTATGCGATGCCGGATGAATTGCCCATATTGACGGTTTGCGATGATAACGGACACAGCATCAGCGTAAAGGGCGAAACACCGGTTGATGCCGCTCAGCAACGCGCATTGGATGCAGAAGCGGCAAAAAAGCAGCTCGGCAAGCTGGGCGGAACGCCGTATAGCCTGAACAGCTTTACGCTTGAGAGCAGGAATGCGTTTATGACGGCGGGGATGCTGAACAGTTTGAGAAGGGAGTCGCTGGAGCAGATTCGTTTGGCACGCATTGCGCCGAAGCAAACAAACGGTCGGTCGGTTTGTGCCGTATGCAGCTTGCCTGCGCAGGAAAAACTGTTGATTGTGCAGAGTGAGAATTTGAGCGCGGCAAAAGATTTGATGGCATGCGGTGCGGATGTTTTTGAATGGCAGCCGCAGGTTTACAGGGAGAAAGAGCTTACGCGGGCACTTGATGATAATTCGGACGTCCAGCCTGTGCTGGTTCTGCCTGCGGTTTTGCACAGTGATGAGCTTGCGCATCTATATGAATGGGTATGCAAAAATACAGCGAGGCTGAGCGGCGTCGTGGCAAACAATCCGGGTCAGTTTGAGCTGAAGTGGCCTGTTCCGGTTTGGGGTGGACAGGGATTGAATGTGATGAATGCGGAGTGTGCAAAGTTCTTTACGGCACTGGGGGCACAGCGTTTAACTGCGTCGTGCGAATTGAACCTGAAGGAACTTCGTGATTTGTACCGCAACGGCGGAAACTATGTGATGGAGGTTTACGGAAGGACACAGCTGATGCTCCTGAATCATTGTCCGAGAAGAACGCGCAACGGTGATGAACGTCAGGACGACAGATGTGACGCCTGCGCGAAGCTGGGCGGATGCCCCGCGACGTATACCGACAGAAAGGGCTATCGTTTTCCGCTCCGTCGGCTCAAAATGGAGCATGGGTGTGTTTTGAGGCTGTACAACAGCGTGACGACAGACATGGCGAAATATGCGCAGAAGCTGCATGATACGGGCATGTCGCTTCGATTGGCATTTACAGATGAAAGCCTGACGGAACAAAAGGAAATCGTGACTTCTTACCGAAGCATTTTGGAAAAGGGAAAGGCTGTGCGTGAAGCTGCCGCGTCTTCGACGGCTGGTCAGCTGATGCGCGGCGTGGAATAAAGGAGTACCTGAATGAATGAAAGATCTCTGCGTGTGCTTGAGTTTACAAAAATCCGTTCTCAGCTGGCGCAGTATTGTGTCTCCGATATGGGACAGGCTCTGTGCGATGGATTAACGCCGTCCAGCCAAATTGAAGATGTTCGGCGTATGCAGCAGGAAACGGAGGAAGCGCACAGCCTGCTGTCGTATCTGGGCGGAACGCCGATGATACCATTCACGGATGTGCGCACTGCGCTGCATTTGGCGCAGATTGGTTCGTCTCTGTCTCCGCGGGCGTTGATGGATGTGGGCGCTTGCCTTCGTGCATCGCGCGCTGCGCGTGAAGCCATCGTGACAGACAAAACAGATACGCCGCTGATGAGCGCGAATGCTTCCCGTCTATCAACGTTTAAGACGATTGAACAGGCGATATCAGATGCAATCATCAGTGAGGATGAGATTGCAGATCGTGCGAGCAATGAATTGTTCCAGATTCGCCGCAAGATGCGTGCATGCAACGAGCGTGTGCGTGAGCGGCTCAATGGGATGATTCATAATCCCAATTTTCAGAAGTATCTACAGGATGCCATCATCACCATGCGTGCGGATCGCTATGTGCTTCCGGTTCGTCAGGAATATCGGTCGATGGTACCGGGTATCGTGCATGACCAGTCCTCCACCGGCGCGACGGTTTTTATCGAGCCGATGTCTGTCGTTGAGATTGGCAATGAACTCAAGCAGTTGATTTCCGCGGAAAAAGCGGAGATTGAGCGGATATTGAGAATGCTCTCAGCACAGATTGCGCCGGAAGCTGATGCGATTGCGGATAACCTGGCGATTCTTGCTCAGCTGGATTTTGCGTTTGCCAAAGCATCGCTTGCGCGGCAGATGAACGGTTGTATGCCGAAGATTAACGATGAAGGACGGGTGAATATCGTTCGCGGACGGCATCCGCTGATTGATCCGCAAAAGGTTGTTCCGTTGGATATCCGACTGGGAACGGATTTTACAACGCTGATTATTACCGGACCCAATACGGGCGGTAAGACGGTTACATTAAAGACTACCGGTCTGTTTACACTGATGGCGCAATCGGGTCTGCAAGTTCCCGCTGATTATGGCACAGAGCTGGCTGTTTTTGACGATGTATTTGCCGATATTGGCGACGAGCAGTCCATTGAACAGTCGCTTTCCACGTTCTCCGGACATATTACCAATATTGTTTCCATTTTGCAGGAAGTGACACCGGATTCGCTTGTGCTTTTTGATGAGCTTGGCGCAGGAACCGACCCGACAGAAGGCGCGGCGCTGGCACAGGCGGTGCTTTCCACGCTGCTGGATATGCATACCCGGACGGTTGCGACGACGCATTACAGCGAACTGAAGGAATACGCACTGACGACTCAGAATGTCGAAAACGCATCGGTTGAATTTGACGTATCGACACTCAGACCGACCTACCGTCTGTCAATCGGAATTCCCGGAAAGTCCAACGCCTTTGAGATATCGCGAAAGCTTGGATTGCCTGAATTCATCATCGGAAAAGCGAAAGAATTGCTTTCCAAGGAGCAGGTACGTTTTGAAGACGTAATCGCCAATGCTGAATATCATCGTCAGATTGCGGAAAAAGAACGCAAACTAGCGGAGGAAGCACGCAATGAAATGATTTCCATCCGCGATCAGGCAGAAGCGGAGCGCAAAAAGCTCGAGGATCAGCGTGATCGGGCGATTCGCAAGGCGAAGGACGAAGCAAAGCGCATTGTTGATAACGCCAGACGAGAATCCGAAGCGATGATTGCAGAGCTGCGTGCTATGAAGAAGGCAGGCGGTGCGCAGGAACACGAGATTCAGAAGGTCAAAAAGCAGATGGAGCAGGCGCAGGACGCGCTGGCGGAGAAGAAAGAAGTCGGTGGCGAGATTCCGAAAGCGGTAAAGGTCGGCGACATGGTACATATTGCATCAATGGATGTGGATGCGACCATCGTTGCGCCTGCGGACAACAAAGGTTATGTGCAGCTGAAGGTTGGCATGATGAAGATGCGTGCGCCGCTGTCGGATTTGCGCACACTGACAGCAACGCAGCAACTCGTCAAAAAGGAGCAGAAGAAGCTCGAACGCAAAAAATCCATGCGCGAATCGCGGGTTGATATTACGACACGCGCGGTCAGGCAGGAACTTGATGTTCGCGGCATGGCACTGGATGAGGCGATACCGGAGGTTGAGAAGTTCATCGACGATGCGATGCTCTCATCCCTCAATGAGGTCAGCATCATCCATGGCAATGGAACCGGCATACTGCGGGCGGGCATTCAGGATTGTCTGCGCAGACATCCTTGTGTCAGCAGCTTCCGCTTGGGCAGGTACGGTGAAGGCGAGACAGGTGTGACAATCGTTACACTCAGATAAAAGCGGGGCATCTTGCATACGTGCAGGATGCTCTTTTTGAAATGTTGAAAACTGTTGGAATAAAGCTAAAGGCTTTGCAAGCCTTGGCAGAAATGTAAGCGGACGTTTACCATAGACAGCTACAGCGTTTCATAAATGGCGCACATTTCGGACAGAATAAAGCCGAGGTGAGCGGATGAAAAAGAAAGAGTGGATTCGGAAAAGTGCGTTGGCTGCATTGGGAATCGTATTGGCAGCAGAAATAGCCATGATGGTTCGGGAAGAGGGAAAAGGTGAAGCGCGAGCCGAAAGCGTATATGCGCAAGGCGAATATGTGAAGACCCTGGAGGGAATACAAAGTCCATTTGCTGATGTGGTTGATGTTGTGATGCCGTGTGTTGTCGGGGTCAGCAATAGGGCGCGAACATACAGCATCATCAGTGGTCAAACGGATGTTATCGAGCAGGCGACAGGCTCAGGCGTGATGATTACCACACAGGGGCATGTTGTGACGAATTATCATGTCATTGAGGGAGCAAATGACGTTCAGGTACTCAGCAATGGACAATATTTACAGGCGGAGATTGTCGGCTATGACGAGCTGACGGATCTTGCGGTTTTGAGGGTGACAGAGGATGTTAATCTTCCGGCAGTCAAGATGGGCGACATATCGCAGGTGCGGGTCGGGGATTGGGCAATCGTTATCGGTAATCCGCTTGGAAAGCAATTCGCGGATACGGTAACGATTGGCGTTGTTTCGGCACTGAACCGAGAATTGGAAGGAACATCCATTGTCAAAATGATGCAGACGGATGCGGCAATTAATTCGGGACTTTTTAATACAAAAGGTGAACTGATTGGGATTCCGTCGCTTAAATATAGTTCAAATGGCGTAAGGGATGCAGCGAGCATCGAAGGCATTGCGATGGCGATTCCGGTAGATGTCGTTAAGCCAATCGTCGAGAGCTTGATTCAATTCGGCAAGGTAACGCGCCCTAAATTGGGAATTTCCGTGGTTACGCTGCGCGGGAGTGAAGAACCGACCGACGGTCTGATTCCTGCGGGCGTATTGGTCACGTCGGTATCACAGGACAGCCCTGCGCAAAAAGGCGGGCTGTGTCAGAATGATATCATACTGAAAATGGATGGAGAGCGGATTATGCTGCATACTGATTTAATCAATCGAATCGCTGTTCGTTCCGCAGGCGAACAAATCACGCTGACAGTATGCAGGATTCCCGGCATTGAGAATCTGACGGTTCAGGACAAAGTGCCAATCGGTGAGATTCTGGAAATACCTATAACACTCGAATTGCCGCAGGAAAGAACGTAAAAATGCGGTATAATGCCATTCTCCCGCGCATACGTTGGCATGACGGCAGGGAGGGATGTTATGCAAGCATACGATCTGTATCAGGATATTGCTCAAAGAACGCAGGGAGACGTATACATTGGTGTTGTCGGTCCGGTGCGGACAGGCAAATCGACGTTTATCAAACGTCTGATGGAAACGATGGTCATTCCTGCGATTGAAAATGCACATGTCCGAGCAAGAGCGCAGGATGATTTGCCGCAAAGCGGTTCCGGAAAAATGGTCATGACAACGAAACCGGCGTTTATTCCCGCTGAAGCGGTCGAAATTGCTTTGCCATCCGACCATCGAGTCCGGCTCAGATTGATTGACAGCGTAGGTTATTTGGTTGATGGAGCATTGGGGACGCAGGACGGAGAAACGCCGCGCATGGTTCGTACGCCGTGGTCAAACGATGAAATGCCGTTTGAACGCGCCGCTGAAATCGGCACGCAGAAGGTCATCAGTGAACATTCGACCATCGGTCTGGTTGTTACGACAGACGGAAGCGTGACCGACCTGCCGCGTGCATCATATGTACCGGCAGAAGCAAGGGTGATTGCTGAACTGAAGACCTTGGAAAAGCCCTTTGCAGTCGTGTTGAATACGCAGAATCCGGCATCTGCAAAAGCACAGAGTCTGCGCAAAACGCTTGAAGCGGATTATGGCGTTCCGGTCGTTGCGATGAATGCGGAGCAAATGGAGGAAGAAGATATCCGCGGACTGTTGGAACAGGTGCTTGGGCAATTTCCGGTTGTACAAATGAGCATACAGACACCGGAATGGCTTGGAGCATTGGACGAGGAGCATTGGCTGGTCAAAAGCCTGCTGGACAGTCTGAAACAGAACACACCCGCATGTTTAAAAATTGGAGAGATTCAGGGCTTTTCACAGGCTCTTGAGGAAAACCCTTATCTGGAAACGGTTACGGAAAAGAATGTTGATCACGGAAACGGAAATGCCAATTTGCAAATGACGCTCGAGGAGGGACTGTTTAATCGAATTCTGGCAGAACAGTGCGGAACAGAGATTCGAAGTGATGCACATCTGCTTTCTCTGCTTCGAGAGCTTGTAGCCGCCAAAAAGGAATATGTTGAGCCGGCCATTAAGTCTGTCCGAGAAACAGGATATGGTCTGGTTTCGCCGAGAATTGAAGAAATGACGCTTCAGGAGCCTGAGATTATCGGAAAAAGCGGTCGGTTCGGCGTCAGGCTTCGCGCAAGTGCGCCGAGCCTGCATATGATTCGGGTGAATATTCAAACGGAGATATCGCCGGTTGTCGGAACCGAACAGCAGTCTGAAGAAATGATTCGTTATTTCATGGACGGATTTGAACAGGATCCACAAAAACTTTGGCAAAGCAACCTGTTCG
>URJN01000043.1 GCA_900548125.1 uncultured Eubacteriales bacterium | reverse complement strand
CACCGGCTAAGCCGGTGGTCATGATTCGTTGCGCGGGTCTTAATCCATGTTAATGAGAGGCGAGGAACGTTTTCCCGCCTGCCCGGAGGAATATGAAATTCAAACTGACCAAAGAAGAGCTGAATGACCATGTGAAGGTCAAAAAAGCTGCTTTCATTTCCATTGCCATCAACGTTCTGGAAATCATCGCAGGCATTGCGATGATGATGTTGGTGCGCAGGATGCTTTCGGGCGGCGTAGAGGAGAATCTGGTAAGGATGATCTCGCTGCTCTGCTTTACCATCGTCGGCTGGGGCGCACTGACGGATATCGGCGCGTCGCTGACCAGTCTGCGCATGGTTCGCAGAACGGAAGAACTGGAAGAGGCATACGCTCAGCTGGAAGACCTGAACCGCGAAATGCGTGCCCAAAGACATGACTTCATGAACCACATTCAGGTGGTTTACAGCCTGATTGAGATGAACGAGCCGGGCGAAGCTATGGCGTATATGGATAAAATCTATGGCGACATGCAGCGCGTGAGCCGCATGATGCGCACGGCGTGCCCCGCGGTCAATGCGCTGATTCAGGCGAAGGTCGTCGAAGCGGAGCAGCGCGGCGCGGAGCTGAAGCTCTCTATTGCCGCCAAATGGGATGATCCGCTGATGCCGGCGTGGGAAATCTGCCGCGTGCTTGCCAACCTCATCGACAATGCGCTGGATGCGACGATTGGCGCGGAACATCCGGCGGGGGAAAAGCCGACGGTTGAGCTGGTTCTGGGTGAGGATTTGCGAAGCTGGTTCTTTTCGGTCAGAAACAACGGGCCTGCGATTTCCGAAAAACAGCGCGCGAAAATCTTTGAGCCGGGCTTTACCACCAAGAAGACGGGGCAGGGAATGGGTCTGTTCATCGTCAACCAGACCATCACGCAGATGGGTGGACGCATTACGGTCGAGTCCCGCGACGGCGATACGGTGTTCTCCGGCTTTGTTCCGCGCAAGCGTCTGAAGCTCACAGAGGGGCAGGATGAAGCGGAAAAATCCGAGAAATATGAAGAAAACACCAAAAAGGATGACAATTCCATAAACTAAATCATCGCAAGAGATTGACAAATTAACATAATTGTAATAAAATTGTTTCGTGATGATAGAAAAGGGCAGGTATAGTTTGAGGGGACGCCTGCTCCAAATATTGCCCGCTGCGAAAATGCGGGGATGAAAGAGGGGATCTACTTTGAAAAACGGCAAGCGAGCCGCGCTGTTTGTGGTTCTGTGTCTGCTGGTGATGGTCTTTGCCATCCCGTCAGCGAGTGCCGCGAATTACAGCAAGGTCTACGGTCAGACGAAGGACAGAGTCCGCGTCCGTGAAGCCGCATCGACCAACGCGACCATTATCGACAACATCGTCAAGGATGCCTGCGTGTATATCACGTCGTCCAAGACGAGCGGAAACAACACGTTTATCCAAGTGAAGTATCGCTCCAGCGACGGAACGATTGAAACCGGCTGGATCTGCCAGAACGACGGCAAGACGACGTATGTCAAGATTCTCAGCACGGATCAGACGAAGAAGCTGTTTAACGTCAGCGGCGGAAACCTGCCCAGCAAGAAGGTCGGTACGTTCACTGCCGCCGAGCGCAAGGCAAGTGCCGCCAATTCGGATAACACCTACATCAGAGAGAACGCCAGCGGCGAAACCGTCAAGAGCGTTCAGACCAAGCTCAAGGCGTTGGGCTTCTATTCCGGCTCGATCACAGGCAACGCGGGTCCCAAGACCGTCGCCGCCATCAAGGCGTTTCAGAATAAGAACGGCTTGACTGCCGACGGCATTGCCGGCCCGCAGACGCTTGCAAAGATTGACGCGGCATACGAGGCGAAGGGCGGAACGACGGCTTCTTCTTCAGGAAGCTCTAACGTGCTTTCGCTCAATGCTTCCGGCACGGCGGTCAGCAACCTGCAAAAGGATTTGACGACGCTGGGCTACTATTATGCGCAGATTACCGGTCACTACGGTTCTAAGACGGAAGCGGCTGTCAAGGCGTTCCAGAAGGCGAACGGTCTGACGGCTGACGGCGTCGCGGGCGCAAAGACGCTCAGCGCAGTCTCTGCGGCGGTTGCCCGCAAGGGCGGCACGAGCGCATCCTCCTCTGTCAGCGGAACGACGCTCAAGCTCAACAGTCAGGGCACCAAGGTCACCGAGCTTCAGAATAACCTGAAGCAGCTGGGTTACTATTATGCGCAGATCACCGGCAACTACGGCCCTAAGACGGAAGCGGCGGTCAAGGCGTTCCAGAAGGCGAAGGGTCTGACGGCTGACGGCGTTGCGGGCGCGAAGACGCTCAGCGCGATTGCCACGGCGGTCAACAACGCGGGCGGTTCGTCCAGTACGTCCACCAGCACGAACCTGAAGCTCGGCTCGACCGGCACTGCCGTCAGCGCGCTCCAGCAGAACCTGACGACACTGGGTTATTACTACGGCGACATCACCGGTCACTACGGCAACCTGACCCAGCAGGCGGTCAAGAAGTTCCAGAAGTCGAAGGGACTGACGCAGGACGGCGTGGCAAGCACCACGACGCTCAACGCCATCAACAGCGCCCTCAAGAACGCGGGCATCGATAACGGCACCACCGGAACCGCGGGCACCACGCTGCGCGAGGGCGATAAGGGTACTGCCGTCACCGAGCTTCAGACGATGCTGAAGGCTCTGAACTACTACTACGGTGATATCACGGGCAGCTTCGGCAGCCTGACCAAGCGCGCCGTGCGCAAATTCCAGGATGCGAACAACCTGACCGTGGACGGCGTTGCAGGCCCGTCCACCATCAACAAGCTCCGCAGTCTGACGGGCGGAAGCTCGAACGGCGACAGTGGAAGCAGCAGCGGTTCGACGGTGAAGACCGAAAATTCCTACGGCCGCACGACGAAGGACAATGTCTATCTGCGTTCCTCCTATTCCACGACGTCCAGCGCGAAGGCAAGCCTTGATAAGGGACAGAAGTTCCGTATTTCCAAGATTTACACCGTCAGCGGCGTGAAGTGGTACTATGTGACGGTTGTCGTTGGAAACTACACCTATAAGGGCTATATCCGCGGCGACATGATGGAGAACATCACGGCTGCCGAGTTCGGTGCCGGCGCCGATAGTTCCGGTGAACAGGAAACCATCGGCATGATCCGCATCACGGGAAATAACGTTTCCCTGCGCTATCAGCCGTCTACCGATGCCAACCGCGTCGGCACGGCGAATATCGGCGATTGCTTCTACTATGTGGATACGGTCAGCGGCTGGTTCCAGACCAAGGCGGGCTATTGGATTTCCAGCAGCTATGCCAAGGTGATGACGGACGCTGAGGTTGACGCCTATATCAAGAACAACGGCGGCAGCGGCGATACCGGCTCGACCTACAAGTACGGCTCTACCGGCAAGACGGTCACCTATATCCAGACCGCGCTGACCGCGCTGAAGTATTACACCGCGCAGATCACCGGTCACTACGGCGGCAAGACGGCGGATGCTGTCCGCGCTTTCCAGCGGGATTATAACCTGACGGCAGACGGCGTCTGCGGCCCGGCGACCCTCGCGGAAATCCGAAAGGCATACTCCGGTTCCAGCAGCGCGACGACCGAGTTCAAGACGACGGTTTACAACCTGAGCTGGTTCACCAACAAGGCGAACGGTACGCTCTCCGCAATCGGCATTGCACGCAACCAGACGGCGAAGCTGACGGATTTGACGACGAACAAGTCGCTCAACATCCATATCCAGTCCACCGGCAACCACATCGACGTGGAGCCGCTGACCGCGGCGGATACGACGACGTTGTGCGAGATCTACGGCGTAGGCTCGCCGAGCTCTATCAGCTTTAAGCGCCGTCCGATGCTGCTCACCACGTCCAAGGGCGTGCAGGTTGTCTGCTCGATCTATGGTCAGCCGCACGGTGCGGAGGATATCGATAACAACAATTACGAAGGTCAGTTCTGTCTGCATCTGCTGGATTCCAAGACGCATGTCCAGGGCGGCAGCGTGGACGCGGATCATCAGGCAGCCATCAAGAGCGCGGTTTCGATCATGTCCGGTAAGACGGTCAACGGCGTTCAGGTGACGGTCAAGACCGTATATCCGTAAACCAACCGAATAAGCCCCCCAACCCCTCTTTTGCAGAAGCGGCGCTGAAAGATGCGCCGCTTCTGCCGCGTTTTGGGCTTGACAATCCGCGTATTTCTGACTATAATAAACCCGATATACAAAGGCAATGACGTGCAAAGAGCCAAGCCGATGGCAGCGCTCAGCGAGCCGGGGAGGGTGCAAGCCCGGTGCGCAGGCGGTTTGGCAGCCCTGCAAAGAGCTTCCGGCGACGAGCCGGACGGTTCACCCGCGTTATGGGTCATAAGAGGGCGCGTTTACCCGTTTGGGCGCGTCAACCGGAGTGGTACCGCGAATCAACGTCTGTTCGTCCCCGGACGGCAGGCGTTTTAGTTTGCCCAAAAACGGGCAGCATCTATATGAAGGAGAGAAAATTACCATGAAGAAGATGACTTCCGGCGAGCTTCGCAGCATGTGGCTGAACTTCTTTAAGAGCAAGGGTCATGCCGTCATTCCGAGCGCTTCCGTCATCCCGGAGAATGATCCGACCGTTCTGTTTACCACCGCGGGCATGCATCCGCTGGTTCCGTATCTGCTGGGCAGCAAGCATCCTGCCGGCACCCGCCTGACCGACGTGCAGAAGTGCATCCGCACCGGCGATATCGATGAAGTCGGCGATGCTTCCCACCTGACCTTCTTTGAAATGCTGGGCAACTGGTCCCTGGGCGATTATTTCAAGAAGGAAATGATCTCCTGGAGCTGGGAGTTCCTGACCAGCCCGGAATACCTCGGTCTTGACAAGGATAAGCTCGCGTTCACGGTTTTCGAGGGCGAAGGCGATATCCCGCGTGACGATGAGGCGGCGGGCTACTGGATGGAAAACGGCGTGAAGAAGGAGAACATCTACTTCCTGCCGCGTGAGCATAACTGGTGGGGTCCTGCGGGTCAGACCGGTCCCTGCGGCCCGGATACCGAGATGTTCATCATCAAGGATCAGGCGCCGTGCGGTCCGAACTGCTCCCCGGCTTGCTCCTGCGGTCGTTTCCTCGAGATTTGGAACGACGTGTTCATGCAGTATAATAAGACGGCGGACGGTCAGTATGTGCCGATGGCGAAGAGGAATGTCGATACCGGCATGGGTCTGGAGCGCACGGTCTGCACGCTGAACGGCTGCAAGACGGTTTATGAAACGGATGCTTTCACCGGCATCATCGCCAAGATCTCCGAACTGTCCGGTAAGCACTATGACGACGATGAGGAGACCACCAGGGCGTTCCGCATCGTTGCCGATCACCTGCGCACCTCCACCTTCATCATGGGCGACCCGCGTGGCGTCAGCCCGAGCAATGTGGATCAGGGTTACGTTCTGCGCCGCCTGATCCGCCGCGCTGTCCGCTTCGGCATGGAGCTGGGCATGCCGGAAGGCTTCACCGCTGAAATCGGCAAGGTCGTTATCGATCAGTACGCCGAGGTTTATCCGGAACTCAAGCAGAATGAAGCGTTCGTGCTGGAGCAGTTCAAGCTGGAGGAGACCCGCTTTGCCCGCACGCTGCGCCAGGGCGAGCGTGAGTTCGAGAAGGCGGTTTCCCGCATGGGCGAAAACAAGGTCATCGACGGCGTTGTGGCGTTCAACCTCTATACGACCTACGGCTTCCCGATCGAGATGACCCGTGAGCTGGCGAAAGAGCATGGTCTGACGGTTGACGAAGAGGGCTTCCAGAAGCACTTCGCCGAGCATCAGAAGAGCAGCCACGCGGGCGCTGAGCAGCGCTTCAAGGGCGGTCTGGCGGATAGCAGCGCACAGAGCGCCCGCCTGCACACCGCGACTCACCTGTTGCATGCGGCTCTGCGCCGTGTTCTGGGCGATGAGGTTGCTCAGAAGGGCTCTAACATCACGCCGGAGCGTCTGCGCTTTGATTTCTCCTTCGGCCGTAAGGTGACCAAGGATGAGCTGGCTCAGGTCGAAGCACTGGTCAATGAGTGGATTAAGGCGGATGTTCCGGTTGTGATGACCGAAACGACCGTCGAGGAAGCCAAGAAGGAAGGCGCAATCGGTCTGTTCGAGAGCAAGTACGGCGACCGTGTCCGTATGTATACCATGGGCGAGTATTCCAAGGAAATCTGCGGCGGACCGCATGCAAGCCATACCGGTGAGCTGGTCAGCTTCAAGATTCAGAAAGAGGAATCCTCTTCCGCCGGCGTGCGCCGCATCAAGGCAGTTATCGGCGCAAAGCCGGAAGAATAATCCGGTCAATTCAAAATAAAATCAATCAAAGAGTCTTCCGCATGAATCGGAAGGCTCTTTTTTCTCAAACCACCGTGGGGCAGGAAAATAGGGGATGGATGTTTTCTTGGGAAAGCATCTTTGCCTGACCGCCGTGTTTTTGAACCATGCCCTAAAATACGTTCGGATACGATGACTTTTCTCAGGTCAGCGTTTTTCGTTGACAGGTACGCCCATAACGTGCTAAAGTATACGGGTATGAATCTATCGGGCATATGCCCTTTTGACAGGAGAGCGGTTTACAGATGTTTGAACTCAATATTCAGAAAAGCTGGATTGACGCATTGAACAAGCGCAGCTCTGTGCGCCAATACACCGGTGCGCCGGATAAGGAACAGCTCGATAAGCTGGGCGAAACCTGCCGCAAGCTGAGCTGGCAGGGTGTGAAGATTCGCATGTTTAAAGGCCCTGGGCTGAAGAGCCAGATTAAGGGTACGGACGTCTATGCGGTCATCATTGCCAAGCGCGGTACGCCGATGGAGGTCGAAGGCTTCATGGGCGAAGCGCTTGTTCTGGAAGCGACGGCGATGGGGCTGGGCACCTGCTGGCTCGGCGCGGGCTTCTATCCGGATATCATCACCCGCAACGTTGATTTGCAAAGCGATGAGAGCGTGCATTGCGTGATTGCGCTGGGCAAGGCGAATCTGCCTGCGTTTGCGCCCAAGCGCAAGGAGCTTGTCAAGGTCTGCGATATGACGGAGGAGCAGCTGGGTCAGCTCGGCGCATGGCAGAAGGAAGCCGTGCTTGCCGCAAGGCTCGCGCCCAGCGCGATGAACCAGCAGCCGTGGAAGATCGTTGCGGATAAGACGAGCGTTTCCATTCTGGAGCAGAGCGTGCTGTTTAAGAAATATGCGCCGCTCGATCGCGGAATCTGCATGCTGCATGCGGCGGTGGGCGCGGCGAAAGCAGGCAGAAACGCCGTTTGGAAAAAGGTCGATGGCGGCTATACGATGAAGGCGTAAACTGATTTTGAACAAAACAAACCCGTTCGGAAAACCGAACGGGTTTTGATGTATATAGAGATGCTGTAAACCCACCCGCGTGAGCAAAGCATGAGTGCTTTGTTGACTTTGGCGGAAGTGAAGGCGGACTCAGTCCGCAAGCGTGCCCATCGGATCCCAAGGCTCCAGAACGATCGGCTCCTGAGAAGTAAGCGCGGCGAGGTCGCCGAGGTATTCCTTTTCAACCGCCGCCTGGAAGACGTACTGGTCAAACCAGCTGTCCGAGCAGACGTAGTAGCCCTTGTCGCCGCTCTTGTCGCCCCAGCTGTTTTCAATTTTCCAGCGGGTCGGCTTGCCCGATGCGTCGAGGTTGACGCCGGTCAGCACCATGGCGTGGTTCATGGCTGCCAGACCGTAATCAAGCGCGTTGGCTTTGTCCATCGCAAGATCCATGCCGGTCAGCAGGGAGAAGTTGAAGCTCCCGTCGTCCCAGATGCCCGCGGTGCGCTCGCCGAAATGTCCGACGTCGCTGCCGAACCAAACGACCTTGCCCGCTTTGAGCTGAGCGATGATGGCGGATTTGAATTCGTCCATCGTCAGATTGAGGTGAACGACGGGACGACCTTCCGCAACGTTGCCCAGCAGACGGACGGTATAGGTCTTGTGATAGGGCTTGTCGGCGGTGGGAGCGTTGATGATGCTGACGATCTGCTCAAGCAGGTCGCCGACATAACGCTCGGCAAAGGTCAGCGGAGTGAGGTTCTCCTCGATGTGATAAACCTTATCCTTATCGACGTATTCAAAGCTGAACGCCTTGGGCGGCTCGCCGTAGCAGCTGCACAGGAAGCCGTACATGCTGTCCAGAACCTTGTTTTTTTCCGCCTGAATCGCGCCGTCGTCCGCGCCGGAGGCGACCATGCCGCGGAGCTTCTGCGCGGCAGCCTTGAGCGCACGGTTCAAAACGGCGTTCATCTGGCGGGTGTTGCTGCTCTGATAGGTTTCGTCGTAAACGTCCTTGGGAACGACGCCGTATTTGCGGACGATGTTGGCAAACATATCCCACTGACCGCCATCGTGAACGCCGGTAGAAAGGATGTGCATCACGGTGCGGTCGCCGGTCGGCAGAGCGGCGGTTTCAAGGATGCTCTCAAGGAAGTAATTGCACCGCTCGAACTTGTCCCAGAACGCCAGATAGCTCTGAGAAAGCTCAAAGTTTTCCAGATTGCGCGCCGCGGCGATGCGCTCACGGAGCACGTTCGTTGCCGCAAACAGCCAGCAGCGACCGCTGGATTTCTGGTTGGTAACCTCCAGCGTCGGTACTTCAACGGAGAACTTCTGACGCATGGCGTTTGCACGGCTGGAGACAAAAGCGACGTTATTCAGTTCGCTCTTGGAGAGAGCAAGCGTCGCCAGCTGACGTTCCGCGCTTTGCTCGTAATCGTGGTTAAAAGCATCCAGATGAGAAAAGGTAACAGGTTTCATACCGTATTTCTTCCTTTCCTTAAATCAATGTGCGGGAAATATGCGGACTCAGCCCGCAGAAAAATGCGAGAATGCCCGTGTGAATCCGAATTTGATGCGGTGCAAAGGGATTACGCGATATCGGTAACCGTGTAGTCCTTATCCTCGACAGCCTTCTTCAGCACGGCGTTATCGACCGGCTTGCTGAGGGTGACAACGGCAGTGCCGCTGGTGTGGCTGACCTCGGCGGATGCAACACCGTCCACAGCCTCCAAAGCCTTCTTGACGGCTGCTTCGCAATGACCGCACATCATGCCTTCGATTTTCATCGTCTTTTCCATTTTGTTTTCCTCCTGATGATGTTTCTTTGATTTGATTTTTTTATCTTTTCCTGCATCGTGCAGTTTGAAAAGATTCAATCTGAGAGCGTTGCTGACCACGCAGAAGCTCGACAGGCTCATCGCCGCCGCGCCGAACATCGGGTTCAGCGTCCAGCCGAACAGCGGAATCCATACGCCTGCCGCCAGCGGAATGCCGATGACGTTATAGAAGAACGCCCAGAACAGGTTTTCGTGAATGTTGCGCAGAGTTGCGCGGCTCAGGCGAATCGCGGCGGGAACGTCGGAAAGCTGGCTCTTCATCAGCACAACATCTGCCGCGTCAATCGCGACATCCGTACCTGCGCCGATAGCGATGCCGATATCCGCACGAGTGAGCGCGGGCGCATCGTTGATGCCGTCGCCGACCATGGCGACCTTGCCCTTTTTCTGCAAAGTGCGGATGACGTTTTCCTTGCCCTCGGGGAGGACGCCTGCGATGACCTCGTCCACACCAGCCTGCCGCCCGATGGCGCGCGCGGTGCGCTCGTTATCGCCGGTCAGCATGACGACGCGGATGCCCATATTGCGCAAAGCGGCGATGGCGGCGGGGCTGTCCTCCTTCATGACGTCAGCAACGGCGATGATACCCGCCAGCCTGCCGCCTTTAGCGAAGAACAGAGGCGTTTTGCCTTCCTCGGCAAGTGATTCCGCCTTCATGCGCAAATCGGAAGGAATCTGCGCTTTTGTCGAGATAAAGGACAGACTGCCGCCGAGCAGTTCTTCGCCGCCCAGCGTGGCGGTCAAGCCGTTGCCGGGAAGGGCGCGGAAATCGGAAACCTCGGTGATGCTGAGCTTTTCTTCGTCAGCGCGGTGCATGACAGCGCGGGCGAGGGGATGTTCGCTGCGCTTTTCCAGCGCGGCGGCAAGGGTCAGCAGGTCGTGTTCCGACAAGCCGTCGGCAGGAACGATGTCTGTTACGCGCGGTTCGCCTCGGGTGATGGTGCCGGTTTTATCGAGCGCGACAATCTCGGTCTTGCCGGTTTCTTCGAGCGAAACGGCGGTCTTAAAGAGAATGCCGTTTTTTGCGCCCAAGCCGTTGCCGACCATGATGGCAACCGGAGTCGCCAAGCCCAGCGCACAGGGGCAGCTGATGACCAGCACGGAAATGCCGCGCGCCAGCGCGAAACCGATTGGCTTGCCGCAGAGCAGCCAAACCGCTGTCGTAAGGACGGCAAGAATGATGACGGTCGGCACAAATACGCCGGATACCTTGTCGGCAACCTTTGCAATCGGCGCTTTTGTTGCCGCCGCATCGGAAACCATTTTGATAATCTGCGAAAGGGTCGTATCCTCGCCGACGCGCGTGGCTTCGCAGCGCAGGAAACCGGATTGATTGCTCGTTGCGGCGGAAACGCTGTCGCCAACGGTTTTATCGACCGGAATACTCTCTCCGGTCAGCGCAGACTCGTTGACGGCACTTTCGCCCTCTAAAATCACGCCGTCAACCGGAATGTTCTCGCCGGGGCGCACGACGAATATGTCTCCGCGCCTGACCTGCGCAATCGGCACGGTGACTTCCTGACCGCCGCGGATCAGCACGGCGGTCTGCGGTGCGAGCTTCATCAGGCTCTTGAGCGCGTCGGTGGTTTTTCCTTTGGAGCGGGCTTCCAGCATCTTGCCGACGGTGATGAGCGCGAGAATCATGGCGGCGGATTCAAAATAGAATTCGTGCATATAGCTCATTACGGCGGTCATGTCCCCGCGAACCTGTGCGCCCGTCATGGCGAACAGGGCATAGGTGCTGTAACCGAAGGAAGCGGTCGAACCGAGGGCGACGAGCGTATCCATATTCGGCGAACCATGGAACAGACTCTTGAAGCCGTTGATGAAGAACTTTTGATTGATGACCATGACGGCGATGGTCAGCAGCATCTGAACCAGCCCCATAGCGACGTGATTATCGTCAAAAAAGGCAGGAAGACGCCAGCCCCACATCATATGCCCCATGGAGAAGTACATCAAAACGATGAGGAATCCCAGCGACGCGATGAGCCGACGCTTGAGGACAGGCGTTTCATGATCGGCAAGCGCGTCGGCCTGCTGGGCGGTGTCGGGGGATTCCTGCGCTGCGCCCTTTAGGGATGCGCCGTAGCCTGCCGCCTGTACTGCGGAAATAACCGCCTGCGGATCGGCTGTGCCTTCGACGCCCATTGAGTTGGTCAGCAGGCTGACCGAGCAGCTTGTCACGCCCGAAACATGGGAAACGGCTTTTTCAACCCGGGCACTGCAAGCGGCACAGCTCATGCCTGTTACGGTATATTGTTCCATAAAAAACTCCTTTCAGAAGGAGGATGGGGGACAAAGCCCTGATATTCTCCTCGTTTAGCGCATCAGCTTTTGCAGCGTGGTCAAAAGCTCGTCGATGGTTTCGT
>URJN01000042.1 GCA_900548125.1 uncultured Eubacteriales bacterium | reverse complement strand
CAGAAGAAAGGAGCATACTTTATGGATCAATTGAGCGATGGCATCCGCAAGCTCATCCTCGCCGGCATCGGCGCGGTTGCGGCAACCAAAGAAAAATCCGAAGTCATTCTGGATGAACTGGTCAAAAAAGGCGAGCTGACCGTCGAGCAGGGAAAAGTGCTCAACGAGGAACTCAAGCATAATATCAAAGACGCGATCCGCGATAACGTCACCCTTCATATCGTCACCGACGAGGATGATGAAGAAAAACCGGAGGACGGCGGGGATGAAGACGAAGCCGCCCCGCAAGGCGACCTGATGGACGCCGTGGACAGCATGGACGACGAGCAGCTCACCGCGCTGAAAGCGCGCATTCAGGCTGCGGAAGCCGCCCGCGCCGAAAAAAACGAAACCCCGAAGGAGTCTTCCTCCGACGAAAACACCGAAGGATAAAAGGAGCGTTCCATGCCTGTACGCAGTGAAAGCAAAGCCGAAAACCGCCAACGCCTGATGGAAATCGTGGAGGTCGTTCGCCGCCACGAGATTGTCAAGGAGGGCATGACCCCGAAAAAGCTCTGCGACATCATCGAAGAACTCGGGCCGACCTTCATCAAGCTCGGTCAGATTTTGTCGATGCGGTCGGATATCCTGCCCAAAGAATACTGCGAAGCCCTGAAAAAGCTGCGCAGCTCGGTTGCGCCCATGCCCTATCCGCAGGTCGTTTCCATCGTCGAACGCTCCTACGGACGCCCGATGAGCGAAGTCTTTTCTTTCTTTGATGAGCATGCGCTGGGCAGTGCTTCCATTGCGCAGGCACATGCGGCTGTCCTTTGCAGCGGTGAAAGCGTCGTCGTCAAGGTACAGCGCGAAGGCATCCACGACATCATGAGCCGCGATATCATGCTGCTCAAGCAGGCATGCAAGCTGCTCAAATACGCTCCTGTCGGCGGTCTGGTCGATTTTAATCAAGTGCTGGACGAGATGTGGATTGTCGCGCAGGAAGAAATGAACTTCCAAACCGAAGCGGCGAACCTCGAACGCTTTCACGCGCTCAATCAGGATGTGGCTTTTGTCGCCTCTCCGCTCCTCTACCGCGAATATACAACAACACATGTGCTGGTCATGGAACGCATCGACGGCGTTTCCATCGACAACCACGAAACGCTGCTCGCTGAGGGATATGATCTTTCCGAAATCGGCGCAAAGCTAGCGGATAACTACGTCCGCCAAATCATGACAGACGGCTTCTTCCACGCCGATCCGCATCCGGGCAATATCCGCATCCGCGACGGCAAAATCGTCTGGCTGGATATGGGCATGATGGGCACGCTTACCGAGCGTCAACGCAAGCTCATCGGGCAGGCGATTACCGGCGTCGCCCGCGGGGACATCAACCTCTGCCGCGACGCCGTAATGGGCTTGGGTGAATTCAAGGAAAAGGCGGATAAGCGTCAGCTCTACCGCGATATCGAAGACCTGCTGGATAAATACGGCTCTGCCGAGCTGGGCAGCATGGACTTGGCAAAGGTCTTTGAAGACCTGACCGACGTCATGAAGCGCAACGGCATCGCCATGCCGGGCAGCCTGACCATGCTCGCCCGCGGACTGGCGACCATCGAGGGCGTCGTCGCCGATCTCAGTCCGGAAATCAACGTCATGAGCGTCGTCACAGCGCGTCTGAGCGGTCAGCTCTTCAAGGACGTCGATTGGCGCAGCGAGCTTTTCAAGGACGCTCAGGCTGTCTATGCCAGCGCACGCAAGTCGCTGGAGATTCCCTCCCTGCTCGCCGACGCCATGCGCACCGGTCTGAAAGGTGAAGCCAATCTCGGCATCGAGCATCACACCACGCCGGATATGACTCATCTGGTTGAGGACGCCCTGCTCAAGCTCTGCGCCGCACTGGTCGCCGCCGCGCTGCTCATCTGCGGCGGACTGGTTTGCCGCATCGAGCCGCTTGTCGGCACGATTTCCTTTTTCTCCGTCGCCTGTTTTGCGTTGAGCGTCGTTCTGCTGGTCTGGGCATTCTGGGGAAAGGACAGGAAAAAGCCGCGCTCCTAAAAGGCTGTCGGTGCTGTTTCGCCTCATCGCCGCCGAATATTCCGATACACGTTCAGCCCCGACAGGAGTCGGGGCTGATTCATATTCCGCCGCTTATCGGGTCTGCTCCATTGCGCATTCCATCGCGCTGAGCCTTTGCGCTGCCTGTTGGCAAAACGTGTTCAGGCAGCTTTGCCGCTCTCCGTCAGGCAGAGCGATATATTCCTTGAGCATCAAAACCATGCCTTCCGTTTCCCCTTGCAGGCGGGCAAAGCGTTTCTGTTCATCATCCAGCTCAATCCGCAGCACATCGCACTGCGCGCCCAGCCGATCCGCCTTGCGCTGCACGCTGTCGTCCGGCGCATGCTCTGCGGGCTGAGTCAACGCGCGTCCGAGCAGGTAATCCAGCGACGAAAACAGCTGCTCAATCTGCTTATCCCCGCTATTTTGGGCGCGGGTTTTCAGCCGTGACAATTCCGGCGGATTCTCCTGCGCGGCATACGGGCTGACGTAGGGCGTTCCCGATTCGCTCAGTCTGTTCATCACGCGGCGCACCAGCTCCGGACGGGTTCGCACAGTCGAGCGGTATTTATTCTGATAGCGAAGCATGCGTGTACGGTCGCCGTCCGCGAGCTTTCTCACGCATGCGCGCACGCTCATGCCCTGCGCGCGGGCGGTGATGACCTGCTCCACCAGCTCTTCCACCTCGTCCGGTGCGAAGGTTTCAAACGGTGCTGTCCGTGCGCCTTCCCCATCCTGCCCCGCGCGGAGCTGAGCGTAATAAAAATTGCGGATGCTGTTGGGTCTGCGTCCGAGCTGACCGCTCATCCTTTCAAACACACTGCGAAGCGATTCCCCGCGTTCCTCCGCCGCCGCGATGCTCTCCCGCAGGGCGTCAATCTCCTGCTGCTTCCATCCGCCGTGCGGGCCGCGCACAGGGGATGGGCGCGGGCAGTCTGTGGATTGTTCCATTTCAGTTCTCCCTCCTTCGGATTGTTTCCCGCGCAACGCGGGCGGGCTGACCTCGCGGGCCGCCGCAATACAGGATGTACACGGATGCAGTTTTTGATACGGCATTTCTATTTTTATCGACGTTCATCCGACTTGGTTTATCGCTAACAGTGTATGAAACCGTGTGCCTACGCATGACCGTTTGCCGCCCATTGCCTGAACGGTCTTTTTGCGCTATAATAAACCGATACGTATTCTTCTTTCCCAAAACGGGAAGAAATTCCTCTCCCCATCCGTTTTATATGAAGAGAATCAGAAATCGACCCCTGCGGAGGAACATATGAAAAAGCATTTTCCTGCCATCCTGCTTGCTCTGCTTCTTTCGCTGATGTGCGCTGCGGCACTCGGCGAAACGAACACACAGGTCAAGCACTATCTGATGCTCGGCGAGGACGGCTATGCCGAGCAGGTGACCGACGACGCCCGCACCGACACCATCGTTCTGGTATCGCTGGACAGCAAGTACAACCGCGTCATCATGACCTCGATTCTGCGCGACAGCAAGATCAACAATCCCCGCGGCAACGAAACCAAGATCAACCTGCTGTACAAAAACTATG
Organism: uncultured Eubacteriales bacterium; assembly: GCA_900548125.1. Classification (GTDB taxonomy): domain Bacteria; phylum Bacillota; class Clostridia; order Christensenellales; family Aristaeellaceae; genus Ventricola. Next base: position 7,943 of record URJN01000042.1, on the reverse strand, counting down.
GCTTTGACGGCATCATCGCCTGTCTGGAGCGTGAGCTGGACATCACCATCGAGGGCGGTGTACTGGTCAATTTCGAAAACGTCAAACCCGTCATTGACGCGCTGGGCGGCGTAGATATCGAAATCGACGCGAACGAATACCTTGCCATCCGCAGCATCCTGCTCGGCAAAGACCCGAACATGCCGGAAGGTCCCGGCATGGTTCACATGACCGGACGCATTGCGCTGGCATACATGCGCGCCCGCGCGACCGGTTCAGGCGGCGATTTCGGCAGAACCGAGCGTCAGCGCAAGGTGGTCAGCCAGCTGTTTGACAAATGCCGCGACCTGTCCCTGTTTGAGCTGATTGGCGTATACAATCAGGTTTCTTCCGGCATGAAAATGAGTCTTTCCGCAGTCGATATCCTCAGTGTGCTTTCGCAGGGATACGGTCTGATGACCTCGGACGCGGATTTCGTCGAATTCCGTATTCCGCAGGACGGAACCTACTCCTACAGTTCCATCGGCTCCTCCTCCGTGCTGGATGTCCGCTGGAAGACCAACAAAGCGCGCTTCCACGAGCTTCTCGACAACGAATAAGCAGTGCGGGCTGAGCCCGCTCTCACTTCCGCCACAGTCTGCTAAAATAGGTTGTTTTGCACACGCGGGCGACTTCGGGCAACTTCCGATGCACTAAGCAACGGGCTGAGCCCGCTCTCACTTCCGCCCCTGTCTGTAAAAACAGATTGTTTTGCGCACGCGGGCGTTTTTTTGGGCAGCTTCTGATGTTCCAAACAACGGGCTATGCCCGCTTTCACTTCCGCCTCAGTCCGCAAAGCATGATTGTTTTACGCAAGCGGTCATTATGTACTTTTCCCTCAAGACATACACATAAGGAGATTTTTTCCATGCTGAAACACTTCTGCGCCGCACTCTGCCTGTGCCTGCTCCCGTTTGCGGCACTGGGTGAGGAAGTGCTTGATCTTTCTCAGTTTGAAGACGCGCCCGAAGCCGCCGAATGGGAGGAGCGCGCATGGTATCAGCGCGAGGACGGAAGCGACTGGCGGCTGCTGGATGACGGCTCCGTAATCGTCACGCTCTCCGCCACCGGCGATGTGACCATCGGCGGCGATACGCGAAAGAGCAGCAAGAGCATCTTTGATAAGCAGCTCGCCAAAGAAGAACTGGGGCTGGATTTTCCGCTCTCCAATGTCCGCAGCATCTTTGAATCGGACGATTTGACGCTCGTTAACTTTGAAGGCACGCTGACCAACACCAAAAGCGCGACCAGGAACACCTATTCCTTTGCCGCGCCGCCCGAATACGTTCAGGTTCTGACCTCTGCCGGCGTGGAAGCTGTTTCGCTGGAAAACAATCACGTCATGGATCACGGCGACGCCGGCTATCGGGATACCTGCCAGACCCTTTCGGACGCAGGCATTGTTTACAGCGGACACCTCGGCGCGTCTACCTATACGACGGATACGGGTGTTAAAATCGGCATGCTCGCCTACCAAACCTTCAACGGCAATTATAAAAATATCTACGCCTCCATCGAAAGCGATATCCAGTCGCTTCGCGATGCAGGATGCAGCATCGTCATCGTTTCCTACCATTGGGGCGAGGAAAAGGATTACATCCCCAATGAGCGTCAGGTTCCGCTCGGACGCGCAACCATCGACGCGGGCGCGGATTTGGTCATCGGGCATCACAGCCACCGCATGAACCCCATCGAAATCTACAAGGGCAAATACATCTGCTATTCGCTCGGCAATTTCTCCTTTGCGGGAAATAGCAAGCCGGACGATATGGATACCTTCATCTATCAGCAGCGTTTCCGCGTCTATCCGGATGGCACTGTTGAAAACGCGGATATGCGCATCATCCCCTGCTCAATTTCCTCTCAGGAAAAGGTGAATGACTTTAAGCCCACGCCCAAGGACACGGACGCGGCGCAAGCACTTCTCTCCCGCATGGAAGAACTGAACGCAAAGTTTGAAAAGGCGTTCTCTAAAACCGGCGTCATCGCCGTGTCGCCGTACCAGACTCAATGGACAACGGGCTATTGATTTTCCTCATAAACGCTTCTTTAAACCGCCGCGGATGCCCGCAGGCGGTTTTATTGTAAGGCAAAATCTGCTTTCACGGGTCGCGTCTTGATTGTCCCTTTACCGCGCTGTCGTTTCAGGCAGCAGCCGCTCTGCCGAAAAATCCCTTTTCCAAGTTCCTTCATTCACTCCATATATAAACATGCGGAGGAGACACTTTCGCTTCAAAGTGTCTCCTCCGCTCTTTGATTCAGTTCCAGTCAGTGTTTCGCTCAGATTTCAAGAACCAGGAATTGATATCCCTTGAGCATCACACTGCCGTCCTTTTCTTCCAGCTCCGGCATATTGTTCATCAGTACCTTTTGGATAGGCGCGGGCAGCTTCATCTCCTGCGGCTCAGTCTGGTAGTTACCTGCCACCAGCAGGGTCTTTTCCCCTTTGCGCAGATAAGCCATCAGGTTATGCTGTTCACGCAGCCACGGCTCAAAGACGCCGTAAACCACCGTTTCGCTGTATTCCGGATTCTTGCGCAATGCAATCAGCTGCTTATAGAAATGCCACACGGAGTCCTTCTGCTGCTTTTCTGCCGCCAGATTCAGGGTCGGCCATTCCGGATTGACCATCAGCCACGGCTTACCCGTCGTGAAGCCGCCGTTGGGCGCATCGCTCCACGGATATGGCATGCGCGCATGATCGCGCGAATAGCGGTTGATTGCCGCAAGCGCCTGTTCTTTCGTGCATCCGGCATTGAGTGCCACCTGATATTCGTCGATGGTGCTGATATCATCCACCTGTCCGATATCGGTAAATGTCGCGTTCTCCAGTCCCAGCTCCTGTCCCTGATAGAGGAACGGAAGACCGCGCAGCATAAAGCTCAAACCGCCCAGCATCTTCTTGGCTTCCGTACTGCGTTCGCCTTCGGGAATGTAGCGGCTGACACCGCGTGATTCATCGTGGTTTTCAATGATATTCGCCATATAGCCCACATCCCCCACGCTCTTCTGCACGTCAAAAACCGTCTGTTTGTACTGCTCCGGCTCAACCGGTTTCTGATCGTACCAGCCGTTGGGCGAAGCGTTGATGACCGTTTCCGCAAAATCGAAAATCGAGCTGAAGCAGCCTTCATCGCCGATATAGCTCGCCAAATCTTCCTTGCGCCAGTTGAACAGCTCCGCAATGGTAAAAGCCTGATGCTTTCTGAACGTACGATCCGCCATCTCGTTGAGAAGATCCACCACGCCCACAGCATCCTGAAGCATCCTGCCCGGCGAACACAAGCCGTCCGCGCGATCCGCCGGATAATCTATCGTCAGCGGCGTCGTCTTTTTGATGTTGATGATTGCGTCAATGCGGAAACCCGCCAGCCCGCGGTCAAGCCACCAGTTGATCATCTTGTAGATTTCTTCGCGCAGGGCAGGGTTTTCCCAGTTGAGATCCGGCTGTTTCTTATGGAATAGGTGCAGATATACGAGGTCATCATGTCCGGGCAGCTTGTCCCATACGCTGCCGCCGAAGTAACTGCGCCAATTGTTGGGCAGCTTTTCCCCCTCATGCCACGGCAGGATATGGAAGAACTGACCGTACGGTCCATATGGATCCTCACAAGCCTTTTTGAACCATTCATGTTCATCCGAGCAATGGTTCACCACCAAATCCATCACGATGGATATACCGCGTTTCTTGCCTTCGGCAATCAGGCGATCCATATCCTCAAGCGTGCCGAATCGGGGATCAATATTGTAGTAATCGGAAATGTCGTATCCCTGATCCGCCATGGGCGAGCAGTATACCGGAGAAAGCCACAGAATCTCAATGCCCAGTTCCTGTAACTCATCGAGTTTACTGATGATGCCGGGGATATCGCCGATTCCGTCCCCGTTTGAATCGCAAAAGCTCTTGGGATAAATCTGATATGCCGTTTTTCCATGCCACCATTGTTTTTTCATAGGCTGCTTCTCTCTCCCCTTTTGGGGGTTTACCATTCAGTCAATACACCGTAATGATCGGAGATAACGGGATAAAACGAATCATTGAAAATAACACGGCTTCTGTCCGGCGCAGGCAGTCCGCGCAGGAACGCAAAATCAATGCGCATCGCGTCGTCCTTTCCTTCCCGCCAGCCATCAATTTTACCGCCGACCGTTATCCCCTCATCTCGATTTTTCGCTATACGCCACGCATCCTGCCAGCCGTCCGCAGTAATCAGGCTGTATCCTTCGCCTTCAAGATGGGCGGGACTGTTGAAATCCCCCATCAGCAGGCATCTCTCCTTCTCCGCGCAGTGATTCCGCATCTTCGCCCACTGTTCGGCGAAGGGATCTTCTTTATCCTTCCACCAGCCCATATGCACGCTGTAACACCACAGCGCGCCGTCCGAAAGCTGCACCTTCATGCCGGCGATTTTTCTGCTGCAACGCCCCTGCGGTGTGGATACGCACAGCGCATCCGTTTCAAGAACGGGAAGGCGTGTAAACACCGCCTCGCCCTCCTCAAATCGGTCATAACCCCGATGGGCATACGCCCATGTCCAGCTATAGCGTCCCCCCTTCTTTTGCAGCAGCTTTGCCGCCGCCAGTGCATAGTTGTCCTTTCTGATGGGTACTTCCTGCTCGCAGGGCATAAACTGCGACGCTTCAAGCTCGCTCTGCTCTGCCACGACGGTTTCAAGGCCCTGGTTGACCTCCTGCAGCACAAGGATATCCACTTCTTCCCGCAGAATCGCATCCGTCATTGTCTCAAGACAAAAGGCGGTATCCCATTCCAGCAGGCTGTGTGCGTTGAGAGTCAGTACATGTAGTTTATCCCTTAACGGCGCCACTGGTCAAGCCCCCCATAATCTGTTTTTGCATCAGTACATAGAAGATGACAATCGGTAAACAAGTCAGAACCAGACAGGAAAACGCCTCATTATAGTTCACGCCGTATTCGGACTGATAGTTGTTCAGATAGATTGTCAGTGTCCACATCTTATAAGAGCGGTTCAGCGTAATCAGCGGGAGCTGGAAGTCGTTCCAGATTGCCAGTCCTTCACGAATCAGAACCGTGGAAAGGATGGGCTTCATCAGCGGCAAAACAACACGGCTGTAAATCTGGAAGGTCGATGCGCCGTCGATATAGGCGGCTTCTTCAATGCTCGTGCTGACGGTAGACAAATAACCGACGTACAAAAACATGCTCTCACATGTGGCATGCGCAATATACAGCAGTGTAATTCCCAACGGGCTCAGCAAATTAAACCAACCCATCAGCTTGACAACCGGCATCATGCGCACCTGCCAGGGCAAAAAGATGCCCAGCAGGAAGAAGTAATACAGACCGCGGAAGAACTTCTTATCCTTCATGCCGCGCGAAACAGCGAAGCCCATCGGCGGCAGAATAATCATTTCACCGATAAGCGATACAAGGGTCACCATCAGCGTGTTCCCGTAAGCATAATAGAGCTTCGAGTCCTCCAGCACCTTTTGATAGTTGCCGAGGTACAGCGACTTAGGCAGGGTAAAAAAGCTGTTCGCGCTCTCCGAGGAGGTTTTAAGCGTCGTCGCCAATGTGATATACATCGGAAAGAGGATCAGCAATGCACCCAGAGTCAGAATCACATAAACCGGAATATTTTTCTTTCTTGTGCGCATCTTAATCCACCTTCTTCTTATTGGAAACCTGAATCTGAATCACAGAAATCAAGGCAATGATAAGTCCCGTCGCTACAGCCTGCGCGATCGAATAGCTGTACTTATTGCGCTCAAAGCCGTTGTTGTAAATCAAAAGCGCAATGGACTGAGTTGCCGTGCCGGGGCCGCCGCCCGTCATGGCTTTTACATAATCGAATACCATCAAGCCCTGCTTGACGACCAGCACCAGAACGACGCTCAGCGTGGGAATCAGATAAGTCACCGTAACGTGCCTGAACTGCTGCCAGCGGTTTGCTCCATCAATCGCCGCGGCTTCATACAGCTCGCTCGGAATGGTCTGAAGCCCCGCAAGGAACAGCAGTGTCGGCAGCGCAACGCCCTGCCACAGATGCACAAACAGCAGACCATAAATCGCCGTTTGCTTGTTTGCCAGGATATTGCTGCTCAAAACCTCGATGTTCAGTACCTTTCCAATAGCAGGCAGTACGTAGAAATACACCTGTTTAAATACCAGGCTGACAGTAATCATACTCAATACGGCGGGCGTGAAATACAGCGTGCGGTAGAACGAGCGTCCCTTGAATTCCTGATTCAGCAGCAGTGCCAAAACCACACTGATGACCACAATACCTACACACAGCATCAACGTATATCGGAAGTTGAACACGAGTGCAGCCTTAAACTTTTTATCTGCAAGCAGTTTTAAATAATTGGCAGCACCAATAAAGTTATACGACCTGCTAATGCCGTTCCAATCCATCAGGCTGTAATATACGCCCATCAGAATCGGAAAAATCAGGAAGACGCAATACGCTGCAAATCCTGGCAGGCAGAACGCCAAATAAGTCATTGTGCGTTCGCGATTCATATCCGTTTGCTTTCTCTTCTTTTTCGCCGGTGCTTGCGCAGTCATGCCTTTTCACCTCTCTATCGTATTAAAAAAGCGGGAGCGAGGCTGATTGCCACATACAGCCCCGCCCCGTGTTCTGTTTACTTGTGATTAGTTGTTGTAGTATTCTTCGATGACCTCGGTCGCTCCATCGAAGAAGGCATCCATATCCTGTTCGATTTCAAGCTCGGTTGCCACGTTGCCCAGCTCCTTGCGGAATCCGCTCGGCCAGATGGCGTTCTGGCTGATGCAGACCTTGCCCTCAGCCATAGCCTCGTTGATCACGCTCAGCTCCGGCGTGCTCAGGGTCACGCCCTTGATTACGCAGGGGCTGCCTTCAAGATCGGTGTAAACCTGCGCCACATCCTGCTGGGACAGGTACTCAAGGAACTTGAGGCACTCCTCCGGATGCTTGGTGGAAGAAGAAATGCAGAAGCTGGTATCAATCGACACAACAACCTTGCTCTCATCGCCGGTCGGGTTCGGCAGCGGAATCAGCGCAACCTTTACGTCCGGATCATATTCCTTCAGGGTCGCCAAAGACCACTGACCGTTAATCGTCATCGCCGCCGCGCCGGAAATCAGCTGCTGATAGCTTTCCACATATTCGGCGCCCATGGATTCCGGCGTCATATACTTCACCAGCTCCAGCGCAGAGGAAGCATAGGCATTGAGCACCTTGGAATCCTTCGCTTCCATTTCGCCCGCAGCAATCGCACGGAACTCGCTGTCATCTTCCGCCATGAAGCTCATCATGCGCTCCATGCGCTGATAAACAAAGGTCTTATCCGGAAGCGTGAACGGCGTGATGCCCGCGGCTTCCAGCTTTTCGCAAACATCCATCAGCTCCGCCCAGGTCGTCGGCAGCGCCAGACCCTGCTCTTCAAAGATGTCGGTGCGCACATACAGACCATAGCAGCTCAGAGAGTACGGCAGACGCCAGTTCTTGCCCTTATAGGTGGACAGCTCCAGCGTCGAAGCTTCTGCGTTATTCAGGAATTCCTGACCGGTGAGATCCATGATGATACCGTCATCAAACATCAGCTCGTACATATTGCTGGTGGTGCAGGTGAACATGTCCGGCATTTCGTTCAGCTGGGCACGGGTCTGCAGCACGGTGTTGGTGTCAGGCACCTGAATCATGTTTACCTTGATGCCGGGGTTTTCGGCGTTAAACGCATCTACAACCTTTTGAAGCGCATCAATCGCATTTGCCTCAGGCTTGTGGAAAACCAGCTCCAGCTCTACCGCCTCGTCAGCGACAGCCAGGGAACACAGGGACAGCATCATCATCGCCGTCAATACCATAGCAAGGATCTTCTTCATAGAGAGTCCCTCCTTTTTTGTTTGATATTATTATAAATTCGCGTGTGCATAATGCAAATAGCACAAATTAAGA